>NZ_DATBUP010000001.1:0-15189 GCF_036515995.1 Pedomonas sp.
CGCCGATGAGCAGCAGAAGAACCGGCGCGGCGATCAGCACGATGCGCTTGCCGCTCCACTTCTTGCGCTTCAGTTCGACCTCGCCTTCTGCGCCGTCGAGGCCCGAATTGTTCTCTTCCGCCATTTACGCCCTCAAGGACCCAGCGCAGCGTCCTGCTGCGTACGGGCAGAAGGTACGCACTCAAGGTTAACAACATCTTGATTAACGGCCTCCGGGCAGAGTTCACCCGGCAAAAAATGACCACCTCGGAATCTTCTAAGGCTCTCCGCCCGCTCAATCCCTTGAAAATCCGCCATTCCAGAAGTTGGCATCGGAATTGCTTAGGTATTGGTGAACGCACCAAAACCGGGGCGATTAGGGCGAGAAGCCGCCAAAAAGGATGGCAGACCGATGGATACACTGAACTACGTTGCTCTTTCGCATCAGATGGCGCTCCAGCGTCAGATGTCAGTAATTGCGAACAACGTCGCTAACATGAACACGGCGGGCTACAAGCGCGAGGACGCCCTGTTCCAGTCGTATCTGGAGCAAATGAAGTCTGCCCCGACCCGTTCGGCCCGCCCGGTTTCCTTCGTGCTTGACCAGGGCATGACGCGCGATCTGGAACAGGGCGAGTTCACCCTGACCAACGATCCGCTGAATGCCGCCATCAACGGCGACGGCTTCTTCACGGTACGGACACCCGAGGGAGAGACCGCCTACACCCGCAACGGCAAGTTCCGCCTGTCCGGCGACGGCTTTCTCGTCACTGCCGAAGGCGCGCAGGTGCTGAACGCCGAGGGCCAGCCCATCCAGTTTCAGGTGGAAGACACCGATCTCACCATCGCGGAAGACGGCACCGTCTCCACCAACAACGGCGTGGTCGGCCGCCTTGGCATCACCCAGTTCGACAACCCCTACCTGCTGGACAAGCTGGGCGGCACCTACCTGACGGGCGAAGGCGGCCAGATGCTGCCCGCCGATCAGGTCCACCTCAAGACCGGCGTGATCGAGGCCTCCAACGTCAAGGCGATCAAGGAAGTCGCCCACATGACGGAAGTGATGCGCTCCTACCAGTCCACCAGCCGACTGCTCGACCGCTACAACGATATTCGCCAGCAAGGCATCGAGCGCCTTGCCCGGGTGCAATAACGACTTCGCCCGGCAAGGCACGAAAGGAAAAGTTCCATGCGCGCACTGAGCATCGCATCGACCGGCATGCTGGCCCAGCAGATGAACGTGGAGGTCATCTCCAACAACATCGCCAACATGAACACCACCGGCTTCAAGCGGAACCGGGCGGAATTTCAGGATCTGCTGTACCAGAACGTGCGCCGTGTCGGCGCCCAGACCTCAGAGGCGGACACCCGCGTCGCCACCGGCGTGCAGATCGGCCTCGGCGTGCGGGCGGCGGGCGTCTACCGCATCGCCGAGCAGGGTAACCTCACCCTCACCTCCAACACATATGACCTCGCCATCGACGGCCGCGGCTACTTCCGTGTCGAGCTGCCGACCGGCGAGGAAGCCTACACCCGCGCCGGCTCCTTCCAGCTGTCGGATCAGGGCGAGCTGGTGACCGCAGACGGCTACCGCGTGCTGCCGGGCATCATCGTGCCGCCCGACGCCGTTGACGTGACCATCTCGGACGACGGCACCGTACAGGTGAAGCAGGCCGGTCAGGTGGAATACCAGACCGTGGGCCAGATCGATCTGGCCATGTTCCCGAACGAGGCTGGCCTTGAGAGCATCGGCGACAACTTCCTGAAGGAAACCGCGTCGTCGGGTGTTCCGACCATCGGCATCCCGACCCAGGAAGGCTTCGGCAAGCTGCGTCAGGGCATGCTCGAGACCTCCAACGTCAACCCGGTCAGTGAAATCACGTCTCTCATCACGGCGCAGCGCGCCTACGAGATGAACTCGAAGGTCATCCAGACCGTCGATGAGATGATGAACGCCACCAACCAGATCCGGTAACGCGCCATGAACCGTCTTCGCACTTTCGCCATCGCCGCCGCCGTTCTGGCCATTGCCGCTCCCTCGGGAGCCGCCGCCCAGCAGCAGACGGTCGAGATCGCCGTACTTAGCTCCGCCGTTCAGGCGGGCGAGATCATCAGCGCCAGCGACCTGGAAACCCAGGCCGTGGATGCCCGCAAGGCCCGCGGCGCGCTCGGCATGGAAGAAATTGCCGGGCTGGAAGCTCGCCGCCCGCTGTCTGCCGGTGCTCCGGTGCGCGCCCATGACCTGCGCCAACCCAACCTCATCAAGAAGGGTCAGGCCGTCACCATGGTCGTCAGCCATGGCAACCTCACCATCGCCGCCAAGGGCAAGGCGCTGGAGGATGGCTCCAAGGGCAGCATCGTTCGTGTCCAGAACATCAACTCGAACCAGGTGATTCAGGGCGAAGTGACGGCAACCGGCCTCGTGTCGGTCAGCTCGGGCGGCATGGCGCTGCTCGCCGGCCTCTGATCAGCCATCAAAACACAATAAACAAAACAAAGCCTAACAGCGACCAGACCAGACAAGGGTGAACATCATGTGGATCCGTCTCATTGCCATCGGCCTTGCAGCCTCCACCCTTTCCGCATGCGGCACTGCCGAGCGCGTCGCCAACATCGGCCGCGCCCCGAAGCTGTCCCCCATCGAGGGCGTGACCGCGCCCAGCATGCAGGCCTCGCTGGCCAACCAGCAGCAGATGGCCGCCGTGCGCTCCGGCGAAGCCGCCCAGCAGGCCGAGAATGGCACCTCGCTGTGGCGCTCCGGCTCGCGCGCCTTCTTCCGTGATCCGCGCGCCTCGCAAGTGGGTGACATCCTGACCGTGCAGATCGCCATCTCCGATCAGGCGCAGGTAAACAACACCACCTCCCGTAGCCGCAGCAATTCCGAGAACGCCGGCATTCCGGGCCTCCTCGGCCTCGAGAAGCACCTGCCGGGCGACCCCTCCTCGCTGGTAGACGCCACCTCCAAGTCCGCAAGCTCGGGCTCCGGCCAGGTCAACCGCAAGGAAAACATCAGCCTGACGGTTGCCGCCATCGTGACCGGCGTGCTGCCCAACGGCAACCTGGTCATTCAGGGCAAGCAGGAAGTTCGGGTGAACTACGAAGTGCGCGAACTGGTCATTGCGGGCCTCGTGCGGCCGGAAGACATCAGCCGCGCCAACACGATCAATCACACCCAGATCGCCGAGGCGCGCATCTCGTACGGTGGCCGCGGTCAGCTGACCGACGTGCAGCAGGCCCGTTACGGCCAGCAGCTGTATGACGCCCTCTTCCCGTTCTGATGCATGGCGGGCAGTTTCTTCCCTGCCCTTGCTGAACATGAAAGCCGGAGGATGTCATATCCGCCGGCTTTTGTGCCGGTGATGGCCAGACCATAAAAAAAGGCGGCCGAAACAATGGCCGCCGTTTTTTCAAAACTCGTTATGCCCCGTCGGAGTTATCCCCCACTCCGGCTCCGGGCCGCGCGATCTGAAAGATCAGTCTTCGCGCGTTACCTTTTCCATGCGCTCGTGACGCTCCTGCGCCTCCAGCGTCATGGTGGCAATCGGTCGGGCTTCCAGCCGCTGCAAGGAAATCGGGTCGCCCGTCACCTCGCAGAAACCGTATTCCCCCGTCTCGATCCGGCGCAGTGCAGCATCGATCTTGGAGATCAGCTTGCGCTGGCGGTCACGGGTCCGCAACTCAATGGACCAGTCTGTTTCGGAAGATGCGCGATCGGTCACATCCGGTTCGCGCAGAGATTCACTCTGAAGCGTTTCAAGAGTTTCGCGCGCCTCTCGGAGGATGTCCTCCTTCCAGGCGATGAGCTTGCGGCGGAAATATTCCTGCTGCAAGGGATTCATGAACTCCTCGTCAGCCGAGGGGATGTACCCCTCCGGGAGTTCAACGATTGGCTGCTGAGTTTTGGTGGCAGCCTCTTTGTCGATCAAAAGCTCCTCCGGACCGTTGCCGTTCAGACGTTCGTGGGTTTCATTCAAAGTACTACCCATCATACCTCCGACGCTCCCCGCAATTCGGTGACGCGGCTTATAAAAGGTTCGCAGCCGTTGAACAAGTGAACGATTTTCCTAAAACGCAATTTCTATTCCGTATTTGGCAAGTTCGACTGCAACTCTCAGTTCGATCTCGGCCAAGATACTGTCCAGATTTGGATCGCCTGCGTTTTGATATGTCCGCACCTTTGAGGCCAAGGCATTGAGTTGACTTACACTGAGGGTGCCGAGCAGCAACGCGCGCTGCATCCCTTCCAGTTCGTCAAGCAGATCACGTCCCCACTTCAGACCGCGGGAGCGGCCCTGCGTCGCATCCTCGGCTTGTTGCGCCGCCAGAATAGCACCGACGTTGGCGACAGGCCCGGTACCGGACAGGCCGGCGGCCGCTGGCGCTTCATCCGCACCCAGCAGGCTGGAAAAGCCGGAACCGGCGTTCACGCCGCCTTTGTCCCCCGCACGCCGGGCTGTGGCGGCCTGGGTGCGTACAGGGTCCTGAATTCTCATGGCCTGCGATCCTGCATCCCTATGGTTGCCAAATTATGGAGACCCGCCTGGATCAAAGTTGGCACGGTATTAGCATGGATAACTCGGAAATCGAAGAAAACGATGCGAGGCAGGAAAAATATGCCGCTCTTCTACCGCTCGATCCCGAAATGGATAGGCAGCCTCTGCCTTGCCGTGGCCCTTCTTGCCGGGGGCTCCGCGCCTGCAGCAGCCAACTCCCGCATCAAGGACATCGTTGATTTTGAGAACGTTCGCGAGAACCAGCTGATCGGTTACGGCCTTGTCGTCGGCCTCAACGGCACGGGCGACATGCTTCGCAACGCCCCGTTCACGGAACAGTCGCTCAAGAGCATGCTCGACCGGCTCGGCATCAACATGCGCGACCTGAAAATGAACACGAAGAACGTGGCAGCCGTGACCGTTACGGCAACGCTGCCCCCGTTCGCACGCAAGGGCTCGCGAATCGATGTGCAGATTTCCGCCATGGGCGATGCGTCGAGCCTGCAGGGCGGCACCCTGCTCATCACACCGCTGATGGGTATGGACGGCGAGGTTTACGCCGTGGCGCAGGGTTCGGTCGCCGTTTCCGGCTTCGAAGCCAAGGGCGCGGCGCAGAGCATCTCGCGCGGGGTCACCACTTCTGCCCGCATCACCAACGGCGGCATCGTCGAGCAGGAAGTGCAGTTCGCACTGGCGCAAATGAACACCATGCGGCTGGCACTGAAGAACCCGGATTTCACTACGGCGGAGCGGATCGCCTCCACCATCAACTCTGCACAGGGCACGCCGGTTGCGCGCATGCTGGACCCAACCACCGTGCAACTCGACCTGCCGAGCGGCTATCGTTACGGTATGGCCCATTTCATCAGCGAGATTGAGCGCCTGCCGGTCTCGGTGGACCAGCCCGCCCGCATCGTGGTGGATGAAGCCTCCGGCACCATCGTGATGGGCGCGGACGTGAAGGTCAGCCGCGTTGCCATCGCGCAGGGCAACCTGACCATCCGTGTCACGGAAATGCCGCAGGTCTCCCAGCCCAACCCATTCTCACAGGGCGGCCAAACCGCAGTCGTGCCGCGTACCAACATCGAGGTGGACGATGGCACCGGCAAGCAGCTTGGCGTCCTGGAAACCGGCGTCTCATTGCAGGATCTGGTCAACGGCCTGAATGCGCTGGGCGTCACCCCCCGTGATCTCATCACCATCCTGCAGGCCCTGCGCGCCGCGGGTGCCCTGCAAGCCGAAGTGGAAGTGTTCTGATGAACGCACTCGCATCCTCGCCCGCCGCCACGGCGTCCGCCTCCCTGATGGCGGGCCGCCCTGTCCCCACGGCCAGCCCGCAGACCCGGGCTGCCCTTGAGGAGTTCGAATCCGTACTGATCGGCGAGATGGTCAACACCATGTTCTCCACCGTCGAGACCGACAGCATGTTCGGCGGCGGTCAGGCAGAAGAGGTCTATCGCAGCATGATGGGTCAGGAGATGGGCCGGGAGATTGCCCGGCGCGGCGGCCTCGGCCTGACGCCTGCGCTGCTGAACGAAGTCATCCGCATGCAGGGAGCCCAGTGATGAACCCCGCTCTTGCCGCACAATTGCAGGCATCCGCCGCGCCGCAGGACCTGGGTCAGCACCTGACCGAGCTGCTGGACGTGGTTCAGCGTCTCATTCTGCTGGTGGAAACCGAGAACCGGCTGCTGGAAACCGAGCGCCCCTCCGCCATCCAGCCGCTGCTGGAGGAAAAGGGCCGTCTTTCATCGGTTCTGGCCTATGGGCTCCAGAGCCTCAAGAAGAACCCGGCCGCGCTTGAAGGTGTTGACCGCGGCCTGCGCGCCAGCCTGTCCAGCGCGCTGGCGACCTTTCAGGAGCTGGTGTTGACCAACGGTCGCATCGTGCTGCGGCTGAAAAGTGTCAGCGAAGGCATCCTCAATGCCATTGTCGAGGAGAGCCAGAAGGGCAAGCGCACCACTCCAACCTATTCGGCAGGTCTCACCCCGCCTGCGCCCCGGGCGCCCGCGGCCTCCATCGCCTTCAACGCGACCATCTGAGGAGATTCCGCTGGCAGTCAGCCGAACGGGACCAAGCGGAACTCATTGCACAGCCGAGGGTTCACCCTGAACCAACATCGGCAATGGCAAGGAGCGTCCCATGAATGTCTCGATGGAACGCAGTGTTCCCGTTTGGATGGCGTCTGGCCCGGTAGCGGATGCCCCCCTGCTCCGTTCCGATGAGCATGCCGATGTGGTCATCGTTGGCGCCGGCATCGCAGGACTGTCCACCGCCTATGAACTGATGCGCGCAGGCAAGTCAGTCATCGTCATCGACCGGGGCCCGATCGGCGGCGGCATGAGTTCGCGTACGACCGCGCACCTCGCCTCGGCGCTGGATGATTTCTACCACCGCCTTATCAGCCGCCGCGGTCTGGAAACCGCCCGCCGCTATTTCAACAGCCAGGCGGCGGCGATCGACCGCATTGAAGCCATTCAGCAGCACGAGGGGATCGACTGTGATTTCGTCCGCCTCGACGGCTATTTCTTCCTATCTCCAGGTGACGATGAATCCTTGCTGGAACAGGAGATCGATGCCTGCGAGCAGATCGGCTTCAACGGCGTATCATGGGTGGAGCGTGCTCCGGTTCCGGGCGTCGATACCGGCCGCTCGCTTCGGTTTCCGCGTCAAGGGCGCTTCCACCCGCGCAAGTACATGGCGGGTCTTGCCCGCGCCATTCTGCGCGACGGTGGGCGGCTTTACGCGAACACCCCCGTCACCGGGTTTCAGGAAACCGCCGATGGCGTCACCCTCACCGCCGGACACGGGCACAAGATCCACGCTCAAGCGGCGGTGGTGGCCACCAACTCTCCGGTGAATGACAGGGTGGCGGTTCACACCAAGCAGCCGCCCTACCGCACCTATGTCATCGCGGGTCCCGTCGAGGCCGGGTCGGTGCCGGATGCCCTCGTCTGGGATACGCAGGAAGCCTACCACTACGTTCGTATTCAGCCGACAGGCGGGGCAGAGGATATCCTCATCATCGGCGGCGAGGACCACAAGACCGGCACGGTCCATGATATGGGGGACCGCTTCGCAGCGCTGGAAGAATGGACGCGCCGCCATTACCCCCAGCTACAGTCGATCGAGTACCGCTGGTCCGGCCAGGTCATGGAGCCGGTGGACTACCTGCCCTTCACCGGCCTCAACCACGGCAACACCCATATCTACATTCATACCGGCGATTCCGGGCAAGGCATGACCAATGGCGTCGCCGGAGCCATGATCCTGCGCGACCTCATTCTGGGGCTGGACAACAGCTGGGCCGAAGTGACGGACCCGCAACGCATCTCCCTGTCTGCTGCCGGCGAGTTCCTGAAGGAGAACATCGAGGCTGCAACCCACTGGGTCGAGCATCTGACTGCCGGCGAAGTGTCTTCAACGAACGATATCCAGCCGGGTCAGGGTGCCGTCATTCGCGACGGCCTGAAGAAGCTGGCCGTGTTCCGGGACGAAAGCGGCACCCTTCATGCCCGCTCTGCAACGTGCAGCCATGCGGGCTGCGTAGTGCACTGGAACCCGTTCGAGCGCTGCTGGGACTGCCCCTGCCACGGCTCCCACTTTGCCGTGGACGGCTCCGTCCTCAACGGTCCGGCTATCTCGCCCCTCGCCAAGGCGGACTACGAGGAATAGGCAGAAAACCACGCCTTCCCGCCCCGCACGGGCTTTACCGTGACCTCGGCGGGCCATCGTGGTACACACCGCCGCTATGGTTGAAGCGGTTGATCTGTTCATCATTGGCGGAGGCATCAACGGTGCAGGCATTGCGCGTGATGCCATCGGCCGGGGCCTCAGCGTTTTCCTTGCCGAGCAGGCAGACTACGGCTCGGCCACCTCATCGGCCTCCAGCAAGCTGATCCACGGCGGTCTGCGCTACCTGGAGCAGCGGGAGTTCCGCCTCGTTCGGGAGTCCCTGCGGGAGCGCGACGTCATGCTGCGCATCGCCCCGCATCTGGTGGAACCCGTCCGTTTCCTCGTGCCGATTGCACGCCAGCAGCGTCGCCCGGCGTGGATGGTGCGACTGGGCCTACACCTCTACGACTGGCTGGCAGCAAGCAGCCTCATGCCGCGCTCCGGCAGGATCGACGAGGACATGCTGGCCGAGACCGGCCTTCAGACCGGCGACCTGCGCTCTGTCCTGCACTACAGCGACTGTCAGGTGGACGACGCACGACTGACACTCGTGACGCTGCTGGATGCCCGCGCCCGTGGGGCGATCATTCGCAATTATTGCAAGGTTGTCGCCGTCACGCCGATGGCACAGGGTTACCGGCTGACCTGCGTTGACGAAAAAGGCATGGATTTCATCGTCATGGCTCGCGCGGTCGTGAACGCTGCAGGGCCATGGGCCGACCCGGTGCTGCGCCTGCTGCCGGGATACGAGAGCGCCAAGGCGCGCATCCGCCTCGTGCGGGGCAGCCACATCGTCGTGCGCGCAACGGACGGCACCCCGCCCGACGCCTTCACGCTGCAGGCAGACGACGGTCGGGTGGTTTTCGTGCTGCCCTGGCTGGACAATCGATACCGCATCATCGGCACCACGGACGTTGATCATCAGGGCGACCCCGGCCAGCCCGAGTGCTCCGAGGCCGAGCGGGAATATCTGCTGGCGGCCTACAACAGCTTCTTCACTCACGACCTGACTGCTGAAGACGTCGTGTGGAGCTGGTCAGGCGTGCGCTCGCTGGTAGACGACGGCTCGGCCAGTCCGAGCGCGGTCAGCCGCGAGTACCGGCTGGAGGCGATCCGCCACGGGCCCGGCGTGTTTCTGAGCGTACTGGGCGGCAAGATCACCAGCCACCGGCCGCTGGCGGCAGAGGTCATGCAGAAATTGCGCCCGGTTTTCTGCGATCTGGGACCGGACTGGACCGCAAGCGCACCACTGATGGGCGGCTCGCTCTCGCGATCGGCGCTAGAGCAGCTGTGGCAGGTTGGGCCAATCGGCATCCCCGAGGAAACACGGCGGCGCTGGGCTTACACCTACGGCTCGGAAACCCCTGTTCTGTTCAGGATGTGGGTGGAAGATCCGCAGGCGCGCGCCGAAATTGCGCCCGGCACTTTCGCGGCAGAACTGCGCTATGCCCTTGCGGTGGAAGACGTGCGCCGACCCGAGGATTTCCTCATGCGGCGCACTAAGCTGTTCCTCGAGCTGAGCGAGGGCGAACGGCAGACGATAACCGACTGGGTTCTGGAGCGCTCCCGTCAGGCCTGCGATGCAATCGGCTGATGGCCGGCCTGTGCGGCTAGCTGGGCCTGCATCGCAAGACCTTCCATGATCGCCTTGTTCACATCGATCAGCGCGTCGATGTCACCCTTGCTGCGCATCACGTCAGACGTGTAACGGTTGACCCACAGTGCAAGGCTGATGATCTGCGCCCGGAGCTCCTTCGGCAAGGCATTGTCAGCCGAGCTGCAATCGGACGAGAGCGTGGACCACAGCCGGCGATTCCAGTCGAGCGCTTCCATCAGCGCGCCGCCTGTCGCCTCTGTTTCCTTCGCCCGGATGAGCGAGCCGGTTACCTGCGCGAACAGCCGGTACTCCGTCTGGCGCGGTGATTCAGCAACCTGCTGGACCCTACGATAGGCTTGAAGCGACATCGTTCTGGAATACCCCTAAAACCTTGGCTTCGTAATCGACGATCTTCCGGCAGCCCGTGAGCGCGCGGTAGTATTCGCCCTTCATCATATCCATCGAGATCTGGACGCAGATCAGCTTCATTTCCTGATTCTCGATCGCGCTCATGAAGTCACTCATGCGCTCGACGAAGGTCTGGTAATAACTTTGGGCACGCTCGCTATCGAGGTAGGAGAGCATCACGGCAAAATAGATGCGCTTGGCGGGTGTGGTCGCCTGCGCTTCGGTCATGATGTCCCGCTCGCGCAGGATCGAAACCTTGTTCTGAATGACGAAGGCCGAGCGCCGGTCGCCATTGGTCAGCACGGCTCCGTTGACGACGAACTTTTCGCCCGGCTTCAGCGAAATCTTGAGCGCCATGGTCTTGCCGTCTCCTCTGCACCACCCTGGGGATCGTATATCCTGATGGCAAATGAATGGTTAACGTTTGCCATCCTGCCCCTGCATCGACCGTTCAGGGAGGGGAAAAAGGGCCGGCCCGAAGGCCGGCCAGGAGTATCCACAAGGGTGAGTGGATTTCTGCCCTGCGAAGGACGCGGCGGCCGGCGCCTGGAAAGCCTGAACGCGCCGCCATCTTCGCGGGTTTGTATGAAACTGGGTCAGCCCTTGTTGAACAGGCTGAGAATGGATTGCGGCTGCTGGTTGGCGATGGAAAGCGCCTGTGTTCCCAGCTGCTGCTTCACCTGAAGCGCGGTCAGACGGGCGGATTCACGCGCCATGTCCGCATCCACCATGTTACCGATGCCGGTCTCCACGGTGTCTCCCAGCTTGACCAGAAAGGTAGACTGACGCTCCATCGAGTTGGAGCCCGCACCCATTACGGTCAGGGCTTCGCTGACGTTCTTGATCGACGCATCGATGGTGGCGATCAGCGCCTCGGCTTCCACCGCGTCGGTGAACGTGGTGTCCTGAGCCAGCTGAATGGCGTTACCTGCTGGCGGCGTGGTCCCGGCCGGTGCCAGCTGGAGATTCTGGCGCGGCACCTGAATTTTCAGCGTTGCATCGACACTGACCAGCGCCACGAGAGTCGCCGGCTTAGTCGGCGGGTTGGCCGGACCGTCGATCATGTTCGTGCCGTTGAAGGTGGCGTTCTTGGCCATGGTGACGATCTGATCGCGCAACCGGTTGAAATCTTCCTGCAGCGCCTCGCGGCTTTCGTCAGGCAAGCCGTCATCTGCCGCCTGCGTCACCTTCTCCTTCATGTCGATCAGCAGTTCCTGGATCGATTCCGCGGCCGCCATGGAGATGTCGAGTACGGAGGTTGCACGATCGAGGGAGCTTTTGACCGCTTCAAGCCCCTGCCGGTCCGCACGCAGATTCTGGGCAATGGCGAAGATCGCGGCATTGTCCTTGGCGCTGTTCACTTCAAGGCCGGTGTTGACGCGCAGTTGGGTTTCACCAAGCTGGTCGGTGGTGCGGTTCAAGCTTTGCAGTGCATTCAGTGCTGCGGCGTTGGTATTGATCGACAGGGTCATGTTTTACACTCCTTAAACCGGGCCTTTCTGCCCGGCCAATCTCGCAAGGAATAAAAGCAAGTCCCGTGCCAAATCCTGAGTAAAAGTTATCTCATTGATTTTAAATAGATATTTATTGAAGAGCGATGTGTATTTGGCATCTTCCGGCAGTTTATGCCTTCCAATGATCAGCCAAAATTCACACCCGGCAATTTTTGACCGCCCTGCTACGGGGGCGGGGCAGCCCGGCTCCATCTGGTCCGGACAAGCGAACGGGCGAGGTGTTGCCACCCCGCCCGTTATGACTTCTCACCGACGTCGTGCGCTTAGTTACGGAACAGCGACATGATCGACTGCGGTGCCTGGTTGGCGATCGACAGTGCCTGCAGGCCCAGCTGCTGCTTGGTCTGCAGAGCGTTCAGTCGAGCGCTTTCCTTGGCCAGATCGGCGTCCACAAGGTTGCCGATACCGGTTTCGATGCTATCGCTCAGCTTCGTCACGAAGGTCTGCTGTGCCGAGAGCTGCCGGGAGGCAGAACCCAGAGCGCTCAGCTCGGCCTTCATGGCGTCGATGGCAGCAACCACGGCGGTCGCCGAGGTGCCTGCATCAGCTGCGCCGGTCGTTGCGTCCGTCCAGTCAGCAGCAACCGAAGTACCGGCTGCTACGAAGGCTTCGAGCGCACCGCCCGTGCCGTCGAGATCGAGGTTGTCTACCGACAGCTTTTCGGTTGCATCGGTGTTGAGCAGCGCCTCGATCTTGTCACCGGTCGCGCCGCCGGTCAGGATGTTGGAGCCATTGAACTCAGCAGACTTGATGTAGGTCTTGATCTGATCAATCTGCTTGTTGAAGTCGTCCTGGAGAGCCTCACGGCTCGCTGCGTCCATGCCAGTGTCGGAAGCGGCGGTTGCCTTTTCCTTCATCGTGATCAGAACGTCCGAGATCGACTCCGCGGCCGAAATCGCCACGTCGAGCGTGCTCTGGGCACGGTCGAGCGACGACTTGACAGCGTTCAGTCCTCCAATATCCGCACGGAGATCCTGCGCAATGGCATAGGTCGCGCTGTCATCCTTCGTGGACGCAACCTTCAAACCGGTATTGATCCGGTTCTGGACAACACTCATGTCCTGGTTGGTTTGCGACAGGTTCTGCAAAGCGACAAATGCCCCGACGTTGGTATTCACTGAGAAGTTCAGCATGTTGCTCTCCATTCTGGAAAGGTTATGCCCGGCATTCGGCCAGGTTGGGCGTTTTGCCCGTACCTATCTCAGCAAGGCCCGTGCCAATCCGCGGAGCCAGAGCAGTTATCAATATAAGCCACTGATAATAAAACAAAAAAAGACGGCGCATGTTTGGTGCGCCGTCCAGTTCTTCTCAGTAAAGCAGTCAAAACTTGCCGGGCAAAAAACTCCAGCTCGTCGTGCAGGATGGTCAAGCTTGCCGGTCTAGGACCTTTCCGATCATCGCTTGGCGGAAACGTGCCAGGGACTCCAGTACCTCTTCCGCCGGGAACTGCTTGACCACCTCGTCGGTGTGCGGATCCCGGAACTCGTAAACAAAGCGTCCTGTATCGTCGTCCTTCCGGATCACCAGCTTGGAGCCAGCGTCAATGGCGGCTCCGGCGTCTTCGATCGCGGTGCGAACGACCTCTGCGGTGCGCCGCTGAATCTCTTCAGCAGTTTCAGCACCACTATCGCCGTTTTGAGTTTGCGCGGACGAACTTCCATTCCGCAAACCCGAACCGGCGGAAACTCCATCGACAGGCACTATGCGCGAGATTTGAGAAGCCCCCGCCGGGGCGCCTCCGCTGGAAACGAGAGCAGGAGCGCTGAGCCCTGCAGGCGCAACCCTGTCCATTTGCTCACCCTTGTGTCAGGTCAGCCCCTGTGTTGCCCGCTTTTTATGTCTGGACCGGGCTTTCGGGCTGGGACGAAGCGGAGAGGCCGAATGCCTCTCCGCTTGCCATGTCCTACCGCTCTTATTAGCGGAACAGGCTGAGGATCGACTGCGGCGCCTGGTTGGCGATCGACAGTGCCTGCAGGCCCAGCTGCTGCTTGGTCTGCAGTGCCTGAAGACGGGCGCTTTCCTTAGCGAGATCGGCGTCCACGAGGTTGCCGATACCAGCTTCGATGCTGTCGCTCAGCTTGGTCACGAAGGTCTGCTGGCCAGAAATCTGGCGCGAAGCAGAACCCAGCTCGCTCAGCTTGCTCTTCAGGGCGTCGATGGCATCGGTAACGGCAGTGGCAGACGTGCCTGCTGCAGTTGCACCGGTATCCGCATCGCTCCAGTCGGCAGCCTGCGAAGCGCCCCCGCTCACGAACGTCACGAGCGCGCCGCCCGTGCCGTCGAGGTCGAGGTTTTCCACCGTCAGCTTTTCAGTTGCATCGGTGTTGAGCAGCGCCTCGATCTTGTCACCGTCGGTCGCGCCGCCGGTCAGGATGTTGGAGCCGTTGAACTCTGCGGACTTCAGGTAGGTCTTGATCTGATCGATCTGCTTGTTGAAGTCGTCCTGGAGAGCCTCGCGGCTCGCCGCGTCCATACCGGTGTCGGAAGCGGCGGTGGCCTTTTCCTTCATCTGGACGAGAACGTCGGAGATCGATTCAGCAGCGGAGATCGCAACATCAAGGGTGCTCTGAGCGCGATCCAGCGACGACTTGACGGCGTTCAGGCCGCCGAGGTCGGCGCGCAGGCTTTGGGCGATCGCGTAGGTACCGGAGTCGTCCTTCGTCGAGGCGACCTTGAGGCCCGTATTGATGCGGCTCTGGGTGGTTTCGAGACCCTTGTTGGTGGCGTTCAGGGTCTGCAGGGCGACGAATGCACCCGTATTGGTATTGATCGAAAAACCCATTTTTGGGCTCCTTTATTCTAAAGGCTCAGTCCTGGGCGTTTTGCCCATGCAGGTTTCTACCTGCGCAGATAGCCACGCAATCCGCATGCCAGTTTCATGGTAAACTGCAGATTAACCATCGAGTCCGTGCAGAATGCCCGATATATTTTGCCCATCGGGAGGAAATTCCTGCCCATTGCCGATAGCACGAAAGGATTGGTGGGCACTTTGTGCCGGTCAATTATTGCCCAGCAGGCAATTTTTGCCGTTTCAGGCTCAGATTTCCCTTAATGGGAGCCTCGATCAACAGCTACAAGCAACCAAAACGTGCATTGTTTAACGTTCGCCACTGTTTGGGGAGAGCAGGCCCAGCATCTCCCCTACCCGTACAAACTTTTCCCGGGGCGCTCCAATGCGGGCACGGGCAATTTCTGCCGCGTCGATCTGCTTCCAGTCGCCAAAGGTTACGGCCCAGATGTCCCGCTGGCGAAGCAAGGCCTCCAACCCTTCCCGGCCCGACCGCTCACCGGTCAGGCCACATGCGGCGATCTTCTCGGCAATCAGAAATCCATCGGGCCGATTGGTGCCAATGGTGCCGGTCGGTCCGCGCCGCGCCCAGCCCACGCAATAGAGGCCGGATGCTATCTCACCATCGACATTCTCGAAGCGCCCACGTTCGTTGTCGAACGGCACGCCCGGTATGGACAGGGTTCGGTAACCAATGCAGGAGATGATGAGACCGGCGGGCAGATCGAACGTCTCT
>NZ_DATBUP010000002.1:0-3578 GCF_036515995.1 Pedomonas sp.
CCCGAACCTTCGGCGCCCCAGTCGTAGAACTGGAAGCCCTGCGCCCGCAGCTGGTGCGCGCCTTCGGAGCCAACGTTCAGAAATACCTCGTTGGCCTGCACCGGATAAAGCAGCCGGCCCGGCACCGCCGCGGCAATCTGCTGGGCCAGCCGGTTGGCGCGCTCCGCATTGCGCCGCCACAGCCCGGTCTCGATGTAGGCCAGCAGCTGCGCGCTGATGTAGCGCCCCTTGCACAGCAGGTGCCCGCCGCGCTTGCGCCGCAGGCCGAACTCCGCCGCCATGTTGCGGTTGAAGAACACCACCGCTTCCGCCGCCAGTGCGCCGTTCTTGGTCGCGCCGAAGCACAGCACATCGACGCCCGCCTTCCAGGTGATGTCCGCCGGGTGGCAGTTCAGGTGCGCCAACGCGTTGGCAAAACGCGCGCCATCCATGTGCACGCTCATGCCCCGCGCCTTGGCCGCCTGCGCCAGCGCCGCCACCTCCGCGGGGGTATAAACACAGCCCAGCTCGGTCGCCTGCGTCAGGGAGAGCACCCGCGGCTGCACCTGATGCACGTCGCCGATCCGCATGTCCGCCAGCACCGCGGCAAAGCTCTCGGGCGTCACCTTGGCGCAGTGTCCTTCCGCCAGCAGCAGCTTGGCCCCGCCGGTGTAGAACTCGGGCGCGCCGCACTCGTCCACCTGCACGTGCGCCTCGCGATGGCATACCACCGCGCCGAACGGCGGCGTCATGCAGGCGAGCGCCAGCGAGTTGGCCGCCGTACCGGTCGTCACCGCGAACGCTGTCACGTCCGTGCCGAAAAAGGCCGAGAACACTTCGCTCAGCCGGCTCGACCACGGATCGCCGTCGTAAGGCACGGTCGGTCCGGCGTTGGCCTCGTGAATCGCGGCCAGAATCTCGGGAGATACGGTTGCGGTATTATCGGATGTGAAGCGCATAGTGGCTGGCTAACGGGCGTTTCGGTGTTCGTCAAATGGTCGTTGAAGCAGTTTTCAGACGGGGTGCGTGTCCTGCGATTTCAAGACTGCGGTCAACCCGTGGATCCGGCCGATCGAGCACCCCTGAAATAGAAATAGGCGGCACAAGCGCGCCGCCTATTTCCCCTCCCCCCAATCGGTTCCTCGCAACGGGCGACCCCCATCGCCGGCGAAAAACATGCGCAATCTTAATCCGGCATCCGCCAACGCCTACCCTCAATAATAGGGGGGTTCTGCACTAAAGCCAGCCTTTGCGCTTGAAAAACACATACGGAAGCACTGCGGAGAGCACCATCAGGCCAACCGCCACCGGGTAGCCGAACGGCCAGTCCAGTTCCGGCATATGGTGGAAGTTCATGCCGTAGATGGAGGCGATCAGCGTCGGCGGCAGGAACGCGACCGAGACCACCGAGAAGATCTTGATGATCCCATTCTGCTCGAGGTTGATGAGGCCGACCGTGGCATCCAGCAGCAAGGCAATGCGGGAGGACAGATAACTCACGTGGTCCGTCAGCGCCCCGATGTCGTTGGAGATGGACCTGAGTCGCTCCCTGACCTCTTTCCGGTGCGGCATGTCCTCCAGCGCCGTGGTAAGGTAGGTATTGATCCGCATCAGGCTGAGCAGGCTCTCCCGCGCCTTCGAGAGCATGTCGCCCCTGCGCCCGAGGCGGGCCAGCACACGCCTGAAGTCCTTGATCTCGGCCCGGCGGAAGCGCAGCTCCTCCTGAAACACGTGCTGGGTCATGATATCCAGCGCCGCGCCCGCCTGTCCCAGCACGTCCGCCAGCCGGTCGGTCATGAGCTCCATCAGCCCCATGTAGATGCCAGCGCCGTCGGCGAACTTCGGCGCGCCGGATTTGCAGGCTTCCCCGCTGAAGATCTCGAAGGCGTGAATCGGGCTGTGGCGCACCGTCACCAGCCGCTTGCCCGCCAAGATGAAGAACACCGTGGTGAGCACCGGCGCATCGCCGTTGTGGGTCAGCAAGATGGAGGCCGGCGCGTAGATCGCGCCGTTCTCCTCAGTGATCCGGTTGGCCATCTCCAGCCCGAAGATCTGCTCCCGGGTCGGGATGTTGATGTTCAGCTCGCGCTCGACGAAGGTTTCCTCTTCCTGCGTCGGCTCGTGCAGATCAATCCAAACCGCCTCAAGCAGCAACCTTGCATCCAGCGGCGCAGGCGCCTTGGCTCCGCTTCCCTCTTCGCCGCAAAAGTCGAGATGACCGTTTCTGAGGCTGTAGAGAGCAAGCATGCAACGCGCCTTTCGCTATTCGCTCTAGCGCCTTGGCTTCCCCGCGTAAGGATTCTCGCGGCTGCGGAAGTTCAGGCGGATCGGCACGCCCATGAACCCCAGTTCCTCGCGCATCAGGTTCACCAGATAGCGCTGGTAGGAATCGGGCAGTTCATCCAGCCGGTTGCCGAACACGATGAACGACGGCGGGCGAATGCGGGCCTGAGTGATATAGCGCAGCTTGATCCGTTTTCCGCCCGGTGCCGGCGGCGGGTTGCGCTCCAGCGCCGCCGCGAACCAGTCGTTGAGGCGGGAGGTCGGCACGCGGCGGCTCCACAGGTCGCGAATCTCGAATGCCGCCTTGAGCAGCGTGTCGAGGTTCTTGCCGGTGGCGGCGGACACCGGGATGAGCGGCACGCCCTTCACCTGGGACAGGCCGTCCTCCAGCGCGCGGGCGACGCCGCGATAGAGCTCGCCGTGATTCTCCACCGAGTCCCACTTGTTAAGCGCGATCACCAGCGCCCGGCCTTCCTGCAGCACCTGATCGGCAATGCGCAGGTCCTGCGACTCGAGGCCCAGCGTTGCGTCCAGCAGCAGCACCACCACTTCGGCGAAGTCGACGGCGCGGCGGGTGTCGGCGGCGGAGAGCTTTTCCAGCTTGGTCGTCACGCGCGCACGGCGGCGCAGACCGGCCGTGTCGATGAGTCGAACCGGGCGGCCCTGCCATTCCCAGCCCACCGAGATCGAGTCGCGGGTGATGCCCGCCTCCGGCCCGGTGACGAGACGGTCCTCGCCCAGCAGCTTGTTGATGAGGGTGGACTTGCCCGCATTGGGGCGGCCGACCACGGCCAGCTTCAGCGGCGCGGCGGCCACTTCCTCCGGAGTCGGCTCGGACTTGTCCTCTTCCTCGAAAGCATCCTCGGGCGGCAGGCCGACGTGCTTGACGATGGCCTGATACAGGTCCGCCATGCCTTCGCCGTGTTCGGCGGAAATGGCGATCGGCTCGCCCAGACCCAGTGCGAAGGCCTCGTAGTAGCCCGCCTCGGCCATCCGGCCCTCGGCCTTGTTGGCCAGCAGCAGCACCGGTTTGTCCTGCGCCCGCAGCCACCCGGCGAAGTGCCGGTCCAGCGGCGTGATGCCGGCGCGGGCGTCGATCACCATCACGGCCAGATCCGCCGTGTCCAGCGCGGCTTCGGTCTGGGCGCGCATGCGCCCGGCCAGCGTTGAGGCTTCCGCATCCTCCAGGCCCGCCGTGTCGACGATGGTGAACTCAAGGTCGAACAGCGAGCCGTCGCCTTCGCGGCGGTCGCGGGTGACGCCCGGCGTGTCGTCGACAAGCGCCAGCTTCTTGCCAACCAGACGGTTGAACAGCG
>NZ_DATBUP010000003.1:0-2109 GCF_036515995.1 Pedomonas sp.
GACCGGATGAAGACAGCCGTCATTGGTGAAGGTCAGACCGAGGGCATCGTCTATAACCGCGCCTTGATCGACCTGGCCCGCCATTATGGCTTTCACCCCAGAGCCTGCCAGCCCTACCGCGCCAAGACCAAAGGCAAGGTCGAGCGACCTTTCCGCTACATCCGGCAGGACTTCTTCCTGGCACGCTCCTTCCGCAATCTGGAGGATCTGAATGCTCAACTCAGGCATTGGCTGGATACGGTCGCCAATCCCAGGGTCCATGCCGCGACACTGCGGGTGGTCAACGAGGCCTTCGCCGAAGAGTGCGCCCATTTGCGCGCGCTGCCTCTGGCTCCCTTCCGCTCCGTTCTCAAGCTGGAGCGCCGCATCTCGCGCGACGGCATGGTCAGCGTTGGCGGTAATGCCTATAGCACGCAGCAGGCTGGTGGAAGTCCATTCGCTCGCTGAGGAGGTGCGCATCTTTGAGAACGGCACATTGATCGCCGTTCATCCCGTGCTGGAGGGCCGCAAGCAGCGACGCGTCCATCCCGAACATCGGCGACGCCCGACCTCTGGCCGATCTTGGCCAATGACAGGAGGGAGCGGCATCACGCTTCACGGCGCTGGCGACACGGTGCTGCAGAGACCTCTGGCATTTTACGATGCGATTGGACAGGCCATGGCGCGGGAGGGTCGGGCATGAACGCTTCACTCGATGTCGTGCCCTCGATGATTGATCGCATCCGCCACGATCTTGTCGGACTGAAGATGCCGCGGGCGCTGGAGGCCCTCGACCAGGTCGTGCGCCGCCTCGAGCATGGAGAGCTGTCGGCCCTGGAGGCGATCGATATCCTGCTGTCGGAAGAGCTGACGCTGCGCGAGAACAGCCGCATCAAGACCGCGCTGCGCATGGGCAGGCTCGCCACCATCAAGACCCTGGCGGGCTTCGATTGCAGCTTCCAGCCCTCGCTCGACAAGGACCGCATCTTCACATTGGCGCAGCTTGGCTTCATCGAGCGCAACTAGGCCGTCCACTTCCTCGGGCCGCCGGGAACCGGCAAGAGCCACCTGGCCACGGCGCTCGGGGTCGAGGCCGTCAAAGCCGGCAAGAGCGTCTACTTTTGCACGCTGGCCGACCTGATCACAGCGCTCGCCCGTGCCGAACGGGAAGCCAGGCTGCAGGAACGCATTCGCTTCTTCTGCTGGCCGAGCCTGTTGATCGTTGACGAGATCGGATATCTGCCTGTCGTCGCCGGCAGCGGCAATCTGTTCTTCCAGCTCGTCAACGCGCGCTACGAACGAGGGGCCATGATCCTGACTTCCAACCGAGGCTTTGCCGAATGAGGGGACGTCTTTGGCGATCCGGTCGTGGCCACCGCGCTGCTCGACCGCCTCCTGCATCACGCCGTGGTCGTGCAGATCGAAGGATCAAGCTACCGGCTGCGTCAGCATGCCGAACTTATGCCAGAACATGTCCGCTCAAAAGCCCTCATCACACCGCCAACCCTGGCGCCCGCGCCAAGACCGCGCGGCAGACCGCCGAAAAATGGCTACCCCTCCATGTCATCCACTCCGGCATAACTGGGGATTTTTACTTCGGCCGATCCGGATAAAATTACTTCGGCATTGACATCTTATCAGGCTCCTCAAGTGGCAGCCTGAGCCAAATTGGTCGGCGCTTACGCGCACGACCGATGATGTCTGCGAGTGGTGAGAAGAATAGCCTGACAGTCAATCGGTGCTCTGGAAGCCTATATGAGCGCACGGCACTCGATGCCGCCCCCCTTATGAGGACCAGAGCGCGCGGATCTCCATCTTGGCCCAAGGCTCAAGGCCCAGAGGCCGGATACGTTTAAGCAGACCGATTAAGCCATCCAGCGCAAACCATTTGCCGACGGGGCGGGCCATACATTCGCTCATGGTCATGTCTTGCGCTCCACAGAAAAGCCAGAAAGAGCCGTCCATCCGGAAAGTGTTAAAGATCCTATACATTAGGGCGCAAACTCATAAACTTGGTTGAGTTCCGGTCGCCAGCGTGATTCAACGGCCTTCCTGTAAAGGAGAGGCAGATGGCGCGGCGGCGATACGAACTGACGGACAGGGAATGGGCAATCATTGAACCCTTGCTTC
>NZ_DATBUP010000004.1:0-5894 GCF_036515995.1 Pedomonas sp.
CGCATTCTGCGTGCCCCGAATCTCCTGCCCGATACCCCCCCCGTTTTATTGAGTAATATTTTTGTTCCACTTCTCGGCAAACCTTGCCACATTCGCCGACCAATAAAGATAATGCGTAACGGGGAGGTTATATTGTCACCGCAAATCCGCCATTTTCCTATGGCAACCGCGCTCATCCTGGTCCTGACACAAGCAGCCGCCGCTCAAGCCCAGCAAAACCCGACGGAGGCCGATGCGACGCGATCCGCGTCGGTCCGCGGACTTGATGAGATTGTCGTCACGGCCCGCCGCTCGGAGGAGCGTCTTCAGGATGTGCCGGTTTCGGTCACGGCGATGTCCGGCGCATTTCTCGAGCGCCAGAACGTGGTCGACGCCAGCTCGCTGACCAAGCTGGCTCCGAACCTGACCATTGCCGCACAGCCCAGCAGCATGTCCGCAGCGGCGGTCTTCATTCGCGGCATCGGCAATACCGAGCCCTCTGCTCTGTCCGAACAGGGCGTTGGCATCTATCTTGACGGTGTCTACCTCGCCCGTGCAGCAGGCGTACTCTTCGATCTTGCCGAAATGGAGCGCGTGGAAGTGCTGCGCGGCCCGCAAGGCACGCTCTTTGGCCGGAATACCATTGGCGGCGCTGTGCAATTCGTCTCCAAGAAGCCAACCGACGATTTTCAGGCCAACCTGAAGACGGGCTATGCCCGCTTCAACGAGTGGTATCTGCGCACTCGGGTCGATTCCGGCTATCTTGGCCAGACGCCCCTGAAGTTTTCCATCTCCGCCTCCCACCGGCAAGGGGATGGCTACGTGGACAATCTCCTGGCACCCTCTTCCAAAGACCCTGGAGCAATCAATGCGGATACGGTGGCCTTCGCCCTGCAGGGCGACTTCGACTCCCTGACGGTCAACTACAACTTCGACTATGACGACCGCCGCGGCACCCCGGCCTTCTTCCAGATGACCCACGCAACGCCGGACGTGATCGCCTATTACAGCCAGTCTCCGCTGTTCGGCGGCAAACCGTTCCTGATCAGCCCGACCCGTCTTGACGAAGTTTACCAGGAGGGCTTTGTCGACCGGAAAGGCAATTTCCGCTTCAACTCACGCTCCAAGAACTGGGGCCACTCGCTGACGCTGAACTATGATGCAACGTCAGAGCTCACGCTCAAGTCGATTACCGGGTATCGGAACTTCCGGCAGGACACGATCACGGCACTGGGCGGCAACGGCGGCCTGCTTGGCGTTGTCCTGGATCCGGTGACCTTTCAGCCGTCCATTGCGCCGGTAAACCCGTACATCGGCAACAACGCGCCGCAGCGTCAGTGGCAGTTCAGCCAGGAACTGCAGGCGCTCGGCACATCCGGGGACTTCTCCTACCTTGCGGGCCTTTACTACTTCTATGAGAAGGCCTCCGAGAACAATCGCCAGGCTCTGACGTTCGTGCTGCCCGGCGGCGGCGCGGGCCTCAACCTGAACCCGGTTCAAGCCTTCGGCGGCACCGCCGAGAGCATTGCGGCCTTCGGTCAGGTCAGCTGGAAGCCGGCCTCGCTGGATGACCGCCTGGAGCTGACAGGCGGCCTGCGCTATACGTCGGACAAGAAGACCGCCACTCTGCGTGGCGATGTGCAGCCCAGTGTCTCGGGCAGCGTTAAGGCCGACAACGTGTCATGGCTGGCATCTGCATCCTACAAGCTGACGGATGACATCATGGCCTTCGCCCGCGCATCGACGGGTTACCGCTCCGGCGGCATCAATCCGCGCGCGAGCATGATCAACACTTTCGATCCGGAAAAGGCGATGGCCTACGAAGTCGGCCTGAAATCCGAATTCTTCGATCGCATGCTTCAGCTGAATATTTCGGGGTACCTGACCGACTACAGCGATCTCCAGGTCCAGCAGTTCGCGGCTGGCACGGGCGGCGCCACCACCCTCATCGTGAATGCGGGCAAGGTGCAGCTGAAGGGCTTCGAAGCCGAAATGGTGGCCGCACCTGTCGCGGGCCTGCGCCTCGATGCCAGCGTTGGCTACATCGACACCAAGTACAAGCAATTCGACTTCCTCGATCCGACGACCAACCAGGTGATCGATGTCGCGGCCCAGGCCAAGCCGGCCTATACGCCGACGTGGAGCGTTCGGGTGGGCGGCGAGTACAGCCAGGAGCTCTCGCTCGGCACGGCCCGCCTGCGGGTGGATTACTCCTACCGCAGCACCCAGTACTACTACCCGCTCGATTTCACGACGCCCTTCAACGAGCAGGTCCGCTCGCGGCCCGACTACAACCTGAAGGCGCGCCTGTCGCTGGAAGAGATCGCTGTTGGCGGGTCCACGATGGAAATCGGCATCTGGGGCGACAACCTGACCAACGACGAGAATATCAGCTACAGCATCGACTTCGGCAGCCTTGGCTTTGCCGGGTCCACCTTCAAGAAGCCGAGGACCTACGGCATCGACGCCAAGATCAGCTTCTGATCCATCGGATCGAAAAACAAGAATGGCGACAGGGGAAACCCTGTCGCCATTTTTTTTACGCCTGCCCCTCGCCCACCAAGGCGAGAGGCATCTGACGTGCCAGATCAGCTAAGGATCGTGTAGTCTTCGAACTTTGGCTTGCTCATGGCTTCAGCGAACGCTTCATAGCTCCATGGCCAGCTGGCGGGCACGCCTTCGGCGTCCAGATACCAGCTGGTGCAGCCGCTGCCGAAAACGGTCTTCTTGGCTGCCTCGATGCGGCGCTCCTCGTAGTCAAGGAACGCCTCCTTCTTGGGTGCCACCTGCTTGGCGCCATGGCGAAGATGCTCGAGCAGTTGCTCGATGTAGCCCCACTGGCGCTCGGCAATGTCGATGAGCGAGAAGTTGCCGACCGGGCCCGTCGGGCCATTCAGCATGAAGAAATTCGGGAAGTCGGGGATCGTCATTGCATAGTAGGCGCTCGGGCGCACCGACCACGCATCGTCCAGCGACACGCCGCCGCGTCCGGTCACCACGGTCGGACGGATGAACCGGTCGGCCTTGAAGCCGGTTGCCAGCACCAGCACGTCCAGCTCATGCAGCGTGCCGTCCTGCATCCGCACGCCAGCCGGCTCGATATGATCGATCCGCCCGGTCTCGACGGTCACGTTGGGCTGCTGCACGTGATCGTAATAGCACCAGCTGTAGATCAAGCGCTTGCAGGCTGCGATATAGTTAGGGCGCAGCTTCTCGCGCAGGACCGGATCCTTGACGCTGGTTTCCAGATTGTTGAGCACGACGTTCTGGATGGCCTGCATGTCCGGACCATGCGGATCAACAAGCGCGCGATTGAAGCGGTAGATGTTTTCCCAGTATTCCTCGCTGTAGCGGATCTGGTCAATGAGCGAGGGATTGGCACGGAACGCCGCCCGGTCTTCCTCGGAGTATTCGAAGAACGGCACCGGCATGATCCACTGCGGCGAGCGCTGGAAATGCACCAGGTGCGCAGTGCGCGGCTGCAGGGCCGTGACGATCTGCACGCCGGTCGAGCCGGTGCCGACAACGCCGACGCGCGCGCCATCGAGCTCAGCCGTGTCGTCCCAGCGCGCACTGTGGAAGGCCTTGCCCGCAAAGCTTTCCAGGCCCGCAATATCCGGAACATTGGGGTGGTGAAGCACACCCGATGCCGCAATGACCACATCTGCAGTGTCCGTCGTGCCATCCACCAGGGTGATGTCCCAGCGGTTGGCCGCATCATCGAAGCGGCAGCCCGTGACTTCCCGGTTGAACCGGATGCTGTTCATGACACCGAAGTCGTTGGCGACCTTCTCGAAGTAGGCCTTGATTTCCGGCCCCGGCGCATAGAAGGCGCTCCAGTCCGGATTGGGTGCGAAGCTGTAGGTATAGGCGTGGGCCGGCACGTCGCAGGTCAGGCCCGGATAGCGGTTTTCCCGCCAGGTGCCACCAATGCTGTCACCCTTCTCGTAGACGATGAAATTGGTCTCGCCGCGCTCCTTCAGCTTGATGGCGGCGAGCAGGCCCGCCATGCCCGCGCCGATGATCACATAGCGCAGGTTGGCGTTGCGGGCGGTAGTGTTCGATGATTCCATGACCCTCTCCGGTACGGTTCTGGCCTGAGTGTTGGAGCGACCGGGCCGAGCGCGCTTCATCCGTTCGGACGACTCTGACGAATTTTCCGAACTGAAGCCGCGCCGACCTCAGTCGGGAAAAGCGGAAAGCAGGGCAGCATCGACCAGCTGGGCCTGGCCGTTGATCCCGCTGGATGCCGGGCCGAGCAGGAACAGGGCGACTTCCGCAATCAGCTGGGGGTCGAGCCGGCCGCGGTATTCCGGCGGTTGCAACGTCTCGACGGGTTGCAGATCAAGGCTGGGGGCAGCGCCAACCAGCGGCGTGTTGACGGCGCCGGGGCAGATGGCATTGACGCGCAAGTCCCGCCGCGCGAACTCCCGGGCGGCCGACTTGACGAGGCCCAGCACGCCGTGCTTCGAGGCCGCATAGGCCGCTGCGTCCGCAAACCCCAGGAAGGACGCGGCCGATGCCGTCAGCACCGCAGCACCGCCCGGCCGCAGCCGCTTCTGAGCCTGCTGCATGCCGAAGAAAGCGCCCTTGAGATTGACGCTCATGACGCGATCGAACACCTCTTCGGTTACCTGATCGAACGGAACGTAAGACTGCAGTACGCCAGCATTCAGGAATGCCATGTCCAGCCCGCCGAAGGCTTCTTCAGCCGCGGCAAAGGCCCGCTCGTTCTCCTCGGCGCTGGCGATGTTCGCGCTGAGCGCAATGGCCGTGCCGCCTGCCGCCTTGATCCGCGCCGTAATTGCCTCCGCGCCGTCACGGTTGATGTCTACAACCGCAACGCTTGCGCCTTCCGCCGCCAGCCGCTGCGCTGCCATCGCGCCGATGCCCGACCCTGCGCCCGTTACAAGAGCCGCCTTCCCCTTGAACATTCCTCTTCCCTTCCACGTATTGTCCGGCCTGACCGGCATTGTGGAAGAAATAGCGGACCTTGGCGACGTGCGCGTACCCCAAGCAGACTACCCCGGGCAAAAGGGTCCGGCGCGGATGGCTGCATCAGGCCAGATTGGCGACGCTCATCAGAAGGATGCGAATGAGATCAGCCTGCCCGCGGGCGCCGGTCTTGCTGTAAATAATCTTTGAATACCCCCGCGCGGTCTGCTCGCTGATGCCCAGCTCCCTTGCCGCCTCGGCGATACTGCGCCCGCGCGACATCGCCAGGGCCAGCCGAGCTTCGCTGGGAGTAAGCCGGAACAGGTCGACGATCTGCTCGACGCGGCTGGCGCTCATCTCCCGGTCGCCATGAAGGTAAGCCGTCAGCACCGGCCGGGCCGGGCCCGAGAGGTTTCGCTCACGCACCGGGAGCAGCAACATATCAAGCCATGGGTCGTCGGACAGCCGCACGGCGCGCGGCCGAGCCTGCGAATCCACCGCAAAGTCACGCAGCGCCTCGGTCAGCAGCTTGTCAGCTGCCCGGGATTCGGGGAACAGACGCTGGCGCGCCCGCAGGCGAACCACCGTGCTGTGTTTCAGCAGCTCCTCCGCATGCGGGTCCATGTCCAGCACATGTCCCTGCGCATCGAGCGTCAGCCAGCCGAAGTTCAGCCGCCGGACCGCATCCCCGCTGATGCCCGCCCGGATGCGCTCCCGCTCGATGGTGGCATAAAGCTCGAGGGAAATGGCCAGGTGGCTGGAGAGTTCTGCCAGAAAGCTGCAATCCGCCGCCGAGAAATCCTTATCCCCGCGCCAGAGCGTGAGCCAGGCATTGTACCCGCCCGGCGCCGACACCCGCATGACCCGCAGGAAGGGGCGGCCGCCCGGAATGAGGAAATCCTGCATGTATTTCTCGTGACGCGGATCAGACGGCATCAGGAAATCGGAAATGGAATACACCCGGCCCGGTCTCAGGTCAT
>NZ_DATBUP010000005.1:0-15308 GCF_036515995.1 Pedomonas sp.
CCAGGGCCCGCCAATGGAAATGGCGGCTGGCGGGACTGCCGCAGAAGCTCAGGATCCGGTCAGCCGCTGTCCTGCAAAAGCCCGCCGACAACGGATGATGGGGCGGGGATGCTGACAGGCTGAGAGAAGGTGGTGCCCACGGTCGGACTCGAACCGACACGATTCTCGCGAATCGAGGGATTTTAAGTCCCTTGCGTCTACCATTTCGCCACGTGGGCGGCCGTTAGGGCCGTGTGACGAACGTTATAGGCGGGCGAAGGCCGGAAGGGAAGCCGGGGCGTGAAATACGCCACGCCCCGGCTGGGGGCTTACGCGGGGGCGTAAGCTGGGTAGAGAGGGGAGCCGCTTCATGGGGAGCTCACGGCGGGGAGCCGATTTTGGGGCGCGGCTTCTCCCTCTCTAGCTGTGGTGCGCCGGGCTTTTGCCTGCTCGGCGCTTGTACGCAGAACGCTGGTGCATCGGGCGGGGCCGGAGCAGGGTAACCGGCCCCGTTTGGGCTGTGTCAGCACCCGATGCTCCGGACCGCCGAACAGCCTTAACGCGTGGCGGCAATCACACCTGCCAGAGCGGCCGCACCGAGGCCAACGCCCAGCAGCACGTCGCCGGTGTTGTCCTTCTTGTAATGGTGGTGATAGTGGCGATCATAGCGGTCGTAATCGTGACGATCGCGGTACACGACCACCTTCTTCGGCGGCGCATGGTAGTAACGGCCATGGTCGCGCGAGTGGCGGCGGTAGTCCCGATAATCGCGGTAGTCGCGACGGTCGATCACGACGACGCGGTCCGGACCGCGCTTCTTCCAGTGATGCTTGCCGCGGTGATCCCGGTCGGCAAAAGCAGGGCTGGCGGCACCCAGCGCAACGCTGGCGGTGATGAGAGCCGTGATGGCGAGCTTGAGGCTACGCATTGGATGAACCTCCCGAAAACTGTTGATGCCATTTAGCGGTTCCGCGTCTGAACCGAGGCTGAACAGTCTGGAAAGGCTCAAAAAACTCGTCGCAAAGGCGCAATTCGGGCGGATTGCCGCGATTTCAGGTGGGTCAGATCTCGCCGTCCGTGGGGTCGAGGCCGAGGTCGTTCAGCCCCTTGAGGATGGCCTCGGCGGCCGAGTTCATGGTCTCGGGATCGGTGGAGCGGATGACGAAATTGGCGTTGGGCTCGCCGTTGCGCCAGAACGGGTAGCTGCCCACCTGCACGCCCGGGTGGGCCGCCTCGGTGTTGCGCAGCAGGTCAGCGACGGTGCTCTCGCCCACCTTCGCGCCGACGGTGCGGGAGAGGACCGGCAGGCCGCCGGCCAGCCGCCCCTCAAGCGCGTGGAGCATGGCGCGGGCCACGCCCGGCACGCCCGCCAGAATATAGACGTTGCCGATGCGGATGCCCGGCGCGGCGCTGAGTTCGTTGGGGATAAGCTCGGCCCCGTCCGGCACGCGGGCCATGCGCAGACGCGCATCGGTCAGCCCGCCGCCGTAATAGGCGCGCAGCATCTCCTCCGCTTCCGGGTGGATGACGACGGGAACGTCGAACGCCTTGGCGATGGCGTCGATGGTGATGTCGTCGTGCGTCGGGCCGATGCCGCCGGTGGTGAACAGGTAATCGTGGCGGGCGCGGCAGGCGTTCACCGCCTCGATGATCTCGTCTTCCACGTCCGGCACCACCCGCACGTGGGCGAGGCGGATTCCCTGGACATTGAGCCACTTGGCAAGGTAGGCGAGGTTCGCGTCCTGCGTGCGGCCGGAGAGAATCTCGTCGCCGATGATGACGAGCGCGGCGGTGTAGATGCGGTCGGGCGGGGTCATGGGACTGGTTTAGTTCAAAAGCCTGTCGTTGGGGAGGCTGAAAAAAGCCTATGCGTTTTGAAGAGGTTCTGGTGCCGGCCACTTTGGTGCGGCGCTACAAGCGGTTTCTGGCGGACGTGGAGCTGGAGAATGGCGAGATCGTGACCGCACACTGCGCCAATTCGGGCTCGATGATGGGCCTTGCGGTGCCGGGCAGCCGGGTGTGGCTGAGCCCGAACCGCAACCCCAAGGCCAAGCTGGCCTGGCGGTGGGAGCTGGAGGAGTGCGAGGGCGGCTATGTGGGCATCAACACCAGCCACCCGAACCGCATTGTGGAAGAGGCCATTCGCGACGGGCTGATCGCGGAGCTGACGGGCTACGAGTCGCTGCGGCGCGAGGTGCCCTACGGCAAGAACAGTCGCATCGACATCCTGCTGGAAGGCGAGAAGGGCACGTGCTTCGTCGAGGTGAAGAACGTGACCCTGCGGCGCGGCGTGAAGGCGGAGTTCCCGGATTCGGTGACGGCGCGCGGGGCCAAGCATCTGGACGAGATGACGGAGCAGGTGGCGCTCGGCCACCGGGCGGTGATGCTCTACCTGATCCAGCGGGGGGACTGCGAGACCTTCTCGGTGGCGGGGGACATCGACCCGGCCTATGCTGTGGCCTTGGCGCGGGCCAAGGCGGCGGGCGTCGAGGCCTATGCCTACGCCTGCACCATGAGCCCGGAGGAAATCTGCATTCGCTGCCCGGTGCCGGTGGTTCTGTGACATATCAGGGGGTCGGGCGGGGGTGGATCGGCTGGCCTCGCCGGGTCGTTCTTCGACCTCACGGGGACTTGGCAAAGGGACGCGGAGGCGCGATTTAGAAGCTATGAATACTGAAACCGATTTCGACACCGACGAGGACGTGGACGAGTACGCCCCGGCCTCGGCCATCCGCATCCATGGTCCGGAAGATTTCGAGGGCATGCGCGCCGCCGGTCGGCTGGCCGCCGAGTGCCTCGACTACCTGACGCCGATGGTGAAGCCCAACGTGCTGACGGACGACCTGGACCGCGCGGCCTACGAGTTCATCACCGCGCGCGGCGGCGTGCCCGCGCCGCTGTTCTACCGGGGCTTCCCCAAGTCCATCTGCATTTCCGCCAACCACGTGGTGTGCCACGGCATTCCCGGCACCAAGCGGCTGAAGGACGGCGACATCGTCAACATCGACGTGACCGTCATCCTCAACGGCTGGCACGGCGACACCAGCCGCATGTATCTGGTGGGCAACGTGCCGCTGAAGGCGCGCAAGCTGGTGGAGGTGACCTACGAGTGCCTGCTGCGCGGCATCGAGGCGGCAAAGCCGGGTAACACGCTGGGGGACATCGGTCACGCCATTCAGGTGTTCGCCGAAGGCCAGCGCTACTCGGTGGTGCGGGACTTCTGCGGCCACGGCATCGGCCGGGTGTTCCATGAAGCGCCCAACGTCATCCACGTGGGCCGCCCAGGCGCAGGCCCGGTGCTGAAGCCGGGCATGTTCTTCACGATCGAGCCGATGATCAACCTCGGCAAGCCGGACGTGAAGGTGCTGGACGACGGCTGGACCGCGGTGACGCGGGACCGCTCGCTCTCGGCGCAGTTCGAGCACATGATCGGCATTACCGAGGACGGGTGCGAGATCTTCACCCTCTCCCCGGCGGGGCTCAACGCTCCGCCGTATGATGTCTGAGGCGGATAGTTCCGAGTACGGCGTCGGTCACCGGCAGCGGCTGCGGGAGCGGCTGCTTGCCGGCGGGGCCGACGCCTTTCACGACCATGAACTGCTGGAATACATCCTCGCGCTGACTATTCCCCGGCGCGATACCAAGCCGCTGGCCAAGCGGCTGATCTCCACCTTCGGCAGCTATTCGGCCGTGCTGGCGGCGGACGCGGACAGCCTGCGGAGCGCGGGCGTGGGCGAGGCGGCGGTGGCGGGCATCAAGTTCGTCGAGGCTTCCGCCGTGCGGCTGCTACAGGCGGCGGTGCACAAGCAGCCGGTGCTCTCGAGCTGGCAATCCCTGCTGGATTACCTGCACGCCTCCATGGCGCACGGCATCCGCGAACAGTTCCGGGTGCTGTTTCTCAACAGCCGCAACATGGTCATCCGCGACGAGGTGCTCTCGCAGGGCACGGTGGACTATGCCGCCGTCTATGTGCGGGAGATCATCAAGCGGTCCCTTGAAGTTGGCGCGACCGCGCTCATTCTGACGCATAACCACCCGTCCGGCGACCCGAGCCCGTCTCAGGATGATATCCGCATGACCAGGGAAATCATCGAGGCCGGGCGCAGGCTGGGCATCACGGTGCACGACCACGTGATCATCGGGCGCACCGGCTTCAAGAGCCTGAAGACACTAGGGCTGATTTAGCCGCTACGCCGTGGCGACCGGGCGGCGGTTCCACGGCATGGCGGCGAGCAGGCGGGCCATGCCGCACCAGCCGGTTGCGCCGGCGAACACCAGTCCCGCGCCGACGAAGGCGGAAATGCCGAAGAACGCCGTGTTGACGGCAAAGCCCAGCACGATGCCGAGAAGAATGAGCGCGCCGGCGGTCATCTGCACCTGACGCATCAACTCCAGCGGCTGGCCACGGTCTTCCTGAAACGGGTACCCGGCTTTGCGCCAGTGATCGAGCCCGCCTTCCAGAATGTAGCTCTCGCAGATGGCGGCGGCGCTGAGGGCGGCCTGATGGGCGCGGGTGCGGTTGCCGGAGCGGCAGTGGAAGATGACGACCGAAGCATCAGGCAGCGCGGCGTGCGTCAGCCGGTCCAGCGGCACGTTGACGGCACCGGGGATGAAGACGCGCGCATGCTCGTCCGCCGGGCGAATGTCGACCAGTGCCGCGCCCCGGCTCATGAGGCTGTAGGCTTCCACGGCGTTGACGGTCCTGAGCGTCATTGGGCGTACTCCTTACTCCAGCGGAGCGCGGGTTCCTGTGCCTTGCTCCGCTTTTATCATTTCGGAAATGAAATTTCTTGATTAATTTTTGCCGGTAGCGCCCGTCGCCGGTTCAGGCGGAGGCGCGCAGAAGGTGTCGTAGAGCGCCGACAGCAGCGCCTCGATCCGGGGGTCCGCAAGGCGGTACCACAGGGTCTGGCTTTCCCGGCGATAGGTGACGAGGTTCTGCTCGCGCATTTTCGCAAGATGCTGGGAGAGCGCGGACTGGGACAGGCCGACGGCCTCCGCCAGTTCGGAGACGGTCATCTCTTCCCGCTCCGTCAGCCTGCACAGCACCATCAGCCGCCGCTGATTGGCAAGGAGCGACAGGATGTCGGCGACTTCGCTCGCCTTCGCTGCGAACGCGGGCAGATCCATTGGGGCTTTAGGCATGACGACTCTCTAAATTAGATGATGCTAATTTAGAGATTGCTAAAGTTTTAATCAAGCCCTATCGGCCTGCGGGGTCGGATCTGCTCGCTGATTATCGGTTTCGTCCTGGCTGAAAGACCAGTGGCGGGCGAGGGCGATGACGGTGACGAAAACCCAGAGCGAGAAGACGACGATTGCCAGCACGGTGCCGTTGATGCCCTGCTCGATGTCCAGCTGCTCGGGCGAGGGGAGGAAGCGGGTCCAGCTCACTTGCGTGAAATGAAGCGTGCAGACCGCCAGCACCAGCAGCAGGCTTGCGACCGGATAGCGCCAGTTCGAGCGGATCCAGGCGAAGGCGGCGAAGGCCGTGGCGGATATCAGACAGCCGGAGACGATGGCGGCGACGGTGGAGGGCATGTGGAACACCATGGAGCCCGGCACCTGCATGGCAAACATGCCCAGCAGGTGCATCACCGAAATGCCGAGGCCAAGGTACAGCCCGCCCAGCGCATGAGACAGCACCGAGTTGAAATAGACGCCGAACACCATGCCGAAGGCGACGGTGACGACCGAGAACAGTGCCGCCATGCCGGTGATGACAAGGTTGTAACTGGTCTCCAGCCCGGTGTCGTAGCCCAGAATGGCAACGAAGTGGGTGGCCCAGATGCCGATGCTGGTGACGCAGATGGCGGGCAGCAGCCGGGTGGTGACGGAGTTGGCTTGCAGGTTGTTGCAGTTGCCCAGAAGGTAAACCGCCGTGGTGCTCGAGATCATGCAGATCAGGATGGCAGCCGCAACCAGCCGCCCATCATGTTGTTGCTGCAAGCATGTCACCACAGTATCGATCATGCATACCCGAGTGCTGGCCTGAGCGTTGATGAGTCCGCACAATCATAGGATCGGGAAATCCCTTAGATTTCGTAAACAAGCCTTTCTTTTGGAAAGCTCGGCATCAGAATTTGCAATAATTTAGCGTACAGGGCGGCATGCCTGAATGAATCTTGCCAATTGGCATGGCTTTATTTCAATTTAGGAAGAGGCCCGGACATGCGCCTGACGGAGATGATGCTGATGCGGGCAGGAAGCGCCGCTTACTCGTCGTCCGGGCCGAGGGGTTCCGGGTCGGTCGGGAAGGGGCGGGGCTCGTAACCGGCGGAGACGAAGTAGAGGCCATCGGGCGGGGCGTTGTAGCCGAGCGCGGCGCGATCGCACGCTCTCAATGCCTTTTCCAGATCGCGCGCGGTCCACTTGCCTTCGCCCACCAGCTTGAGGCAGCCGACCATGGAGCGCACCTGATGGTGGAGGAACGAGCGGGCCTCGGTCTCGATCACGATCTCATCCCCCCAGCGGGAGACGGTGAGCTTGTCCAGCGTCTTCAAGGGCGAGGCCGACTGGCAGTGGACGGAGCGGAACGTTGTGAAATCATGCCGCCCGACGAGGATCTGGGCGGCCTCGTGCATGGCCTCGTGGTTCAGCGGCACCGGCACCTGCCACGCAAGGCCCTTGTCGAACGTGAGGGGCGCGCGGCGGTTGACGAGGCGATAGCGGTAGCTGCGGCGGGTGGCGGAGAAGCGGGCGTGAAAGTCAGGCTCGGCTTCCTCGCAGTGGAGGACGGCGACCGGATCGGGCCGCAGGCGGGCGTTCAGCGCCTCGCGCAGCTTGAGGGGCGCGAAGGGCTTCTCGATATCCACATGCGCGGTCATGCCCAGCGCGTGGACGCCTGCGTCCGTGCGGCCGGCGGCGACCACCTGCGCTTCCTCGCCCGATATCTTGAACACGGCCTCTTCCAGCGCCGCCTGCACGGACGGGCCATGTTCCTGAAACTGCCAGCCCATGAACGGGCGGCCATCGAACTCAACGAGCAGGCGGAAACGGGTCATGCGCGCGGAATTAGCCGAAGCGCGCGCCCGAGGGAATGGAAAAGCCGCGGATGAACACGTCAAGCTCAAGCGCCTGCTTGCCTGCCCGCTGCAGCAGCAGGGGACGCAGCGCGCCGTCCGCGGTCTGGATGGTGAGGCGGTCATCAATGACCGCGCCGGGCTCCGCACCCGGCTTGCCCGGAGCCACCTCGGCCTTCAGGATCTTGATGCGCTCCCCCTCATACTCGGCGTAAGCGCCGGGGAAGGGGTTCAGCGCGCGCACCTTGCGCTCCAGCCGGGCGGCGGGCTGGGTGAAGTCCAGCCTGGCCTCGGCCTTGTCGATCTTGGAGGCGTAGGTGACGCCCTCGGCCGGCTGGGGTTCGGGCGTGAGGGTGGGAAGGTTTGCCAGCGCCTCAACGATCATCTCCGCGCCCATGGCGGCGAGGCGGTCATGCAACTGGGGCGTCGTCTCGTCCGCCTTGACGGGGGTGCTGCGCTTCAGGAGCATGGCGCCGGTATCGAGCCCGGCGTCCATCTGCATGATAGTGATGCCGGTCTCCGCATCGCCCGCCTCGATGGCGCGGTGGATGGGGGCAGCACCTCGCCAGCGCGGCAGCAGGGAGGCGTGGATGTTGAGGCAGCCGTATTTGGGCGCGTCCAGCACGTCCTGCGGGAGGATGAGGCCGTAGGCGGCGACCACGGCAACGTCGAGATCGAGCGCGCGGAAGGCGTCCAGTTCGGCCTGCTGACCGCGCAGCTTCAGCGGGTGGCGCACTTCCAGCCCAAGCTGTTCGGCGCGCTGGTGGACGGGCGTGGGGGTCAGGGACTTGCCCCGGTTGGCCGGACGCGGCGGCTGGGTATAGACGCACACGATCTCATGGCCCGCAGCGTGCAGGGCGTCGAGCGCGGCAACGGCAAAGTCCGGCGTTCCCATGAAGGCAAGGCGCATGGCGGGGCGTGTCCTCAAGCTGACAGTCTGTCTGGTTCGGGCTGTTTAGCGAATTCTGTTGGAAAAGGGCAGGCCCGGATCAGGCAGGCGGATCGATGTTGCGCCACGGGATATCAAAGGGCCGCTTCGTGGCGGCGGGGGGTGAGGCGCAGCTGGGTGATCTGGTTGCGCTGGCGCTCCAGCACGTCGAAGTGCAGGCCGAAGTAGGTGAAGCGCTGTCCCTTCACGGGGATGATGCGGGCCTGATGGATGAGCAGACCGGCGATGGTGGTGGCCTTGCTCTCGGGCAGGTCCCAGCCGAAGCGGCGGTTGAGATCGCGGATGGTGACGGTGCCCTCGACCGTGAGGCTGCCGTCGTCATGCACGGTGACGCCCGGCGGGGCGAGGCGGTCCTGCTCGCCGGTGATGTCTCCCAGCACCTCGGCCATGATGTCGGCCAGCGTGATGACGCCCTGAAGGCTGCCGTATTCGTCCACCACCACCGCGAACTGGGTGCGGCGGGCGATGAAGGCGTTGAGCTGGTCGCGCAGGGAAGTGGTGTTGGGCACGAACCACGCCGGAGACAGCAGCTTGCCGATGATGAGGTTGTCCGGCTTGGCCCCGCGCTTGGCCAGCGCCCGCATCAGGTTCTTGCTGTGCAGCATGCCGATGATGTTGTCGGGATGGTCATGGTACACCGGCACGCGGGTGTGGCGCGAGCGGGTGACGATGCGCACGATCTGGGCGGGCGGCATATCGATGTCGATCATCTCGACCGCCTTGCGATGGACCATCACGTCGGCGACGGTGGCGTCATCCAGGTCGATCATGCCCTCCAGCTTGCCGCCGAGACTGGGCAGCGGGGAGGCATCGCGCCGGAGGGCGAGCGGATTGACGCCAAGGGCGGGCAGGGCCAGCCGCACCAGCTTCAGCGCGCCTTCGGACAGCGGTAGCAGCGGGCGGACGACCGCCGCCATGAACGGGGCAAAGTGAAGCGCGATGCGCACCGGTCGCAGCGGGGCGACGGCACGGGGCAGCGCCATGGCGAACAGGAACAGGAGCGCCGTGACCAGCACCACGGCATAGCCGATGCTCCAGAGGCGGAAGCTGTCCGTGAAGGAGACGGCGACGAGGCTGGCGGCCAGCGTGTTGAACAGGGTGGTGGCCAGCACCGCTCCGCGCAGCAGCTGGGTCTTGCGGGGCAGCAGCGCCTCGGTCTTCCGCGCGCTCTGGTTGCCTTCCCGCGCCAGCCGGTGGATGCGCGCCTCGGACGCATTCAGCAGCCCGGCGCGGGCGGCCTCGAGAACGGCGGACAGCACGATCAGCCCCGCTGCCGCGCTGAGAAGGGCAGCGTCAGTGAGTGTCATGCTGTTTCTCCGTGCCGCTCAAAGCGTCGGGCCATGCGTCGGGCCGTCCCGTCAGATTACGCCGAGGGGCGGTTGAGCAGGGCCTTGACCTGCTCCATGTCCACGTTGCGCTCGAGGAAGGACTTGCCGATGCCGCGGGCGAGGATGAAGGTGAGGCGGCCCGCCTCCATCTTCTTGTCCTGCGCCATGTGGGCAACGAGCGTCTCGCCCATGCCCTCGAGGCCGACCTTGGCCAGCGTGGTCGGCAGGCCAACAAGGGCGAGGTGGTTGCGGACGCGCTCAAGGTCCTCGGGCGGGCACAGGCCCATCTCGACGGACAGCTCGAACGCCAGCACCATGCCGAGCGCCACGGCCTCGCCGTGCAGCAGGTCGCCGCCGTAGCCCTTCTCGGCCTCCAGCGCGTGGCCGAAGGTGTGCCCCAGATTGAGGAGGGCGCGCAGGCCCTTGGTCTCGAACTCGTCCTGCTCGACGACGCGGGCCTTGGCGCGGCAGCTGGTGGCGATGGCGTGGGCGCGCTTGGCCGGTTCGCCCGCCAGCACGTCTTCCACGTTCTCCTCAAGCCAGGCGAAGAACGCGGGATCATCGATGAGGCCGTACTTCACGACTTCCGCGTAGCCGGCCATCAGCTCGCGATCCGGCAGCGTGTCGATGACGCCGGTGTCGATCAGCACGAGCCTGGGCTGGTGGAACGCGCCGATGAGGTTCTTGCCCTGCGGCGTGTTGATGCCGGTCTTGCCGCCGACGGAGCTGTCCACCTGCGAGAGCAGGGTGGTCGGGATCTGCACGAACGGGCAGCCGCGGCGCAGGATGCTTGCGGCAAAGCCGACGAGATCACCGATCACGCCGCCGCCGAAGGCGACGATGGCATCCTTGCGCTCGATGCCCATCTCCAGCAGCTGCTCGCACAGCCACTCGAGGTGGGGGAAGGACTTGGACGATTCGCCGGCGGGCAGCACGATGGGCTCGGCCTCGATGCCAGCCTTCTCGCAGGCGTCCAGCAGGCGCTGGAGGTGCTGCTCGGCCACGTTCTCGTCGGTGACGATGGCGGTGCGCTTGCGCGGCAGCAGCGCGGCGAGGTGGTCGCCCGCCGTGTCCAGCAGCCCTTCGCCGATGAGGATGGGATAGCTGCGCTCGCCCAGGTTGATGTCGATGCGGGTGACGTCGGGGCGGAAGATGTCGGTGACGGTATCGGTCATTTGGTCAGATATCCCTGGCGGTGAAGGGCGGTGATGATGGCATCGACCGCCGCATCGTGCGGGCCGCGCCCGCTGCGGATGTGAATCGGGGCCTGCGAGTAGTAGGGCGTTCGGCTGGCGGCGAGACTGGTGAGAATCTCCTTCGGGTCGCCGTTGCGCAGCAGGGGGCGCGTGTTGCGGCGCGAAGTGCGCTCAACCAGGATGTCGATGTCCGCATCGATCCACACGGCGATGGAGTGGTCGAGAATGAGCTGGCGGGTCTCATCCTGCACGAACGCGCCGCCGCCGGTTGCGATCACCTTGACGTTGCCGTCTATGAGCCGCTGGATGACGCGGCGCTCGCCGTCGCGGAAGGTCTGCTCCCCATAGCGCTCGAAGATCTCGGAGATGCTCAGCCCGGCCGCGCGCTCGATCTCCACGTCCGCATCCACGAACGCCATGTTGAGTCGGCTGGCCAGACGGCGGCCGATGGTGGATTTGCCGACGCCCATCAGACCCACAAGGACGATGGGTTTCGTCAGAAGGCCGCGCCGGCGCTGAGGCTGCGGGCGTTTGCGTGGGGAATGGGGCTTCGCCAAGCTGTGTCAACTTTCACTATTGGTCGTGGTTCAGCATCGCTATACACACGCCAGAGGCGGCCGTCCAAGTCCGGCCGCTAAGAATCGGGCCTCCGCTGATGCGGGCAAGCGGGCATGAGCCGAAAGGCGCTAGCCTTGCGTCCGTCAGCCGGAGGAAAGGTTGCGTGCCCGGCAAACTAGGGCCAAGGTCGCAGGCCGGGGCCAAGGCCTCGGGGTCTTGGCAGGATGTGTCGCTTAAGGATGGAATTGTCATGGGGCGAATATTGTCGATCTTTTTGGGCCTGTTGCTCCTGATCTTCATCGGCGCAACCGTCTATTACGGTTTTGCCGACATGCCAGCGCCGCAGGAGCGGGTCGAAAAGGTCATCCCGAATGAGAAGCTTGGGGCTTAAAACCTCCGCCTCGGCACTTGCAGTTCTGGTTGTGGCGCTGGGTGTGGGAACGCCCGGCACGCTGGCCGTTGCCCAGCAGCCCGGTAATCAGCAATCCGGTCATCAGCAGCCCGCTGATCTGGTGCCGCCCGCCGCGGCTCCCAAGTCGCTGCTGCCTGCAGGTACCTTCGCGCCGCCTCCGCCGCCGGTGGCGGAGCCCGAGCCGCTGATGCCGGATGGCACCCTGCCGGGAGACGGTCCGGAAGGACCGGATGCCGCTGCGGGCGAGGACATGCCGCCGGAAGCGGGGGCCGAGCTGGCTCCGGCCGCGCCCGAGACGCGCCCCGCCGGTATTCTGTCTCAGGGCGTGCCCATTGGCCTTTTGGCGCCGGACACGGGCGGGTTCAGCGAAACCCTGTGGGCCGGCTCGAGCGGCCCGTTCGTGCGCGACCTGATGCGCGGCATGCCCGCGCCGACGGCCTCGCGCTGGGCGCATGTGCTGCTGCGCAAGGCGCTGGCCACCCGCACCCCGACGCCGGACGGCGCGCTGCCCGCCAATTTCGTTGCGGAGCGGGCGCACCTGCTGCTGCGCATGGGCGAGGCCGATGCCGCCCGCCGCCTGACCGCGCAGGTTCCGGTTGCCAGCTACACCCGCCGCATGTTCGACGTGGCGCCGCAGACCTATATGGCGGCGGGCGACGTGCCGGGCCTGTGCCCGCTGGTGCAGACGGGAATCACCGTATCATCTGACCCGGTGTGGCCGCTGACGTCTGCCGTCTGCGCCGCGCTTCAGGGCGATGACGCGGGTGCGATCCTGACGCTGGACCGGGAGCGGGAGAATCGCTCGGCCAAGACATTCGACATTCAGCTGGCCGAGGTGGTCTCCACCTCGCTGGCAGGCGGGGACCGGGGCGTGAACGCGGTGTGGCCGCAGAACGCCCGCCTCACCACCTACCGGCTTGCCATGGCGCTTGCGGGCGGTGTCGAGGTGCCGCGCCAGCGGTTCACGTCGGCCAACTCTGCCGTGAAGGGCTGGATCAGCCGCCAGGGCAATGTGCCGCTGGCCGTGCGGCTGGAGGCGGCCCGCACGGCGGCGGCCACCGGCGCGCTGCCCGCGCAGGAACTGCTCAACCTGTGGTCGCTTCAGGCATCGGTTGTGGATGAGACGGCCATTCGCGCCCTGCCGGTCGGCAAGCTGCGGACGGCGTATCAGGCGAAGACCGCGCCGGAGCGGCTTCAGGCGCTGCGCGACCTGTGGGCCAGTGCGGCCTCGCCGCAGGACCGGGTGGCGCTCTATCTGGCGGGAGCCGATGCGGCGGCCCGCCTGCCGCGCGACAAGGCTCTGATTGAGGCCGCGCCCGAGCTGGGCCGCTCCCTGCTGCTGGCGGGCAACATTCCTGCCGCCAAGGCGTGGTACGATCTGGCGCGCGCCGAGGCCAAGGCCCGCAACCCGAAGGCGGGCGCGGCGCTGATGGGGCTGTGGCCGCTGCTGGCGACGGCGGACGCGCGTGGCGGCATTCCGCACTCGGTGGCGCTGTTCGAGCTGTGGGACGACGGCCAGGACGCGGACCGCGCCGAGGAAGCACGGCGACGCCAGCTGGTGAGCGCGGCGCTGACCGGCCTTGGCCTGCTGCCGATGGCGGACATGCCGCGCTCGGCACGGATCGAGCTGGTGGACAGCAGCTTCACCCGGAAACTGCGCGAGGCGGCCAACGCCGGGCGCAAGGGCGAGGTGATCGTGCTGGCCGGTGTCGGCCTTGGTGCGGACGCGGCGAAGGTGAGCCCGGCTTACCTGCACGAGATCGTGGGGGCGCTGGCCAACGTGGGCCTGCGTCGCGAGGCGGGGATTATCGCCAGCGAAATCCTCATCCGAAACGGCGTGTGAGCAGGGCATGAGCAAGCGAGGGCTGAGCGATCCCTCCGCCATCGGCCTGTTTCTGGACATGCTCGCCTCTGAAAAGGGGGCGGCCCGCAACACGCTGGCCGCCTACGAGCGTGACCTGCGGCTGATCAGCGAGGCGCTTGAAGGCAGCCTCCTGCAGGCCAGGCCCGATGACCTGCGCGGCTGGCTGGCCGGCACGGCGGAGCTGAGCCGCGCTTCCATCTCCCGCAAGCTGTCATGCCTGCGCCAGTTCTATCTGTTCGCCTTCCGCGAAGGCTGGCGCACGGACAATCCGGCATCGGACCTCATGGCCCCGGCACCGGCCCACCGGCTGCCCAAGTCCCTCGGGCGGGAGGAGGTGGACCGCCTGTTCGAGGCGGCACGGGAGCGGCTGGAGCGCGCCCCCATACCCGCCAACGTGCGCCTGATCGCGCTGCTGGAGCTGCTGTATGGTTCGGGCCTGCGCGCGACGGAGCTGGTCAGCCTGCCGCGCAATGCCATTGCCAAGGACAAGCCGTACATCATTCTGATGGGCAAGGGCTCCAAGGAACGGCTGGTGCCTCTCTCCGGCCAGGCGCTGGCGGCGGTGGAGGCCTGGCGGGCCCATGTGCCGGGCGAGGCCAAGTATCTTTTTCCCTCCGGCGGCAAGAGCGGGCACCTGACCCGCGTGCGGCTTTTCCAGCTGGTTCGGGAGCTTGGACTTGAGGCGGGCGTTGCGCCGGAGCGCTTGTCTCCGCACGTGCTGCGCCATGCTTTTGCTACCCATTTGCTTGACAACGGGGCTGATTTGCGCGCCTTACAGCAAATGCTCGGCCATGCGGACATCGCCACGACGCAAATCTATACGCACGTGGCCGAAACCCGTTTGGTTGATTTGGTAAACGAGAAGCATCCGTTGGCCGATCTGCGCAGCCCGGTTGACGGAGCGAAGCGGCATCGGTAGCGTCGCCGGCTTCTGACAAGAGTTATTGACCGGAACATGGTTACTTTTCTCGACTTTGAACGCCCCATCGCCGAACTGGAGGCGAAGATTGCCGAACTTCAGGCTGGTGCCGCGGGTCGCGTGGACATCGGGTCTGAAATCAGCAAGCTGCAGGACAAGGTCGACAAGCTGCTGAAGAACACCTACGCCAACCTGACCCCGTGGCAGAAGGCAATGGTGGCGCGGCATCCGAGCCGTCCGCACTTCCGCGATATCGTCGGCAGCCTGATCGATGACTTCACGCCGCTGGCAGGCGACCGCGCCTTTGCCGAGGATTCGGCGATCATCGGCGGCATGGGCCGGTTCCGGGGGCAGGCCGTCATGGTCATCGGCCACGAGAAGGGCAGCGACACCACCTCGCGCATCAAGCACAACTTCGGCATGGCCAAGCCCGAAGGCTACCGCAAGGCGATCCGCCTGATGCAGATGGCCGACCGGTTCGACCTGCCCATCATCACCCTCGTCGACACGCCGGGCGCGTTCCCGGGCGTGCAGGCGGAAGAGCGCGGCCAGGCCGAGGCCATCGCCCGCTCCACCGAAGCCTGCCTTGCGGTCGAGGTTCCCATCGTCTCCTGCATCGTGGGCGAGGGCGGCTCGGGCGGCGCGATCGCGCTGGCCGCTGCCAACCGCGTGCTGATGCTGGAACACTCCATCTACGCCGTGATCTCGCCGGAAGGCTGCGCCTCCATTCTGTGGCGCACCGCCGACAAGGCCGCCGACGCCGCCGAGGCGATGAAGCTGACGGCGCAGGATCTGGCGACGCTGGGCGTGATCGACGGCATCGTGCCGGAGCCGCTGGGCGGCGCGCACCGCGATCCGAAGACGGCGATTGCCAACCTTGGCGCCGTGATCGAGCGGGAAATGAACCAGCTAACCCGCCTCAGCCGCACCGAGATCAAGAAGGACCGCCGCGAGAAGTTTCTCGCCATCGGCCGCGCGGGTCTCTGAGGCCCGCGGGGGCTTCAGGATCAGGCGGGGCGAAAGCCTTACTGGGATTGCAGGGCCGGGTTGCCGCATTCAGGTGGCAATTCGGCCCTGTTGC
>NZ_DATBUP010000006.1:0-40191 GCF_036515995.1 Pedomonas sp.
GACGCTTTTCCGCGACTTTTTCGACGTCAGGGCCATTGCGCAATCAACTTCCGGTAAGTTACGATACTCTGGATATACACCTCCAAAGGTGGAATGACTTACCTGATACGGGGAGCCGCAATCGGCATGTTAGAAGCAGGTGCCACGCTTGACCGTACGTCGCCCACTGCCGAAGCCGCGCTTAATGCCTTGCAGGGCACCCCGCAGGCGCTGCTTGATCTCCTACCGGTTGCCGTCTGCATCTGCAGTTCTGATGGCGAGCTTGTGCGCTATAACCATCGAGCCGCCGAATTGTTGCAAAGCTACCCTTCGCTTGACGGTGACGAAGGCTGCACCTGCAACACGCCCACGCTCTTCCTGCCGGACGGCATCCTCATCCCGGATGAGGCCACCCCGATGATGCTGGCACTCAGCAGCGGCGTCGTGACCGTGGACAAGTCCGTCATCATCGAGCGCGAGGACCGGTCGCGGGTTCCCGCAATGGTCAATGCTGCACCACTGCGTGACGCAGATGACCAGATCATCGGTGCGATCGCCTGCTACAAGGACATGTCCGACCATGTGGCACTTGAGGAAGCCCGGCAGACCGAGCAGGCCTTGCGGGAGAGTCAGCAGCGTCTTGCTGCAACCTATGAGAACGCGGGCATCGCCATTGCCGAAATGGACTCCGGCGGTCACCTGCTCCGGATCAACGAAGCCTACTGCGCCATTTCCGGCTACAGCCGGGAGGAGCTGCTCGGCCGGAGCTACCAAAGCCTGACGCATCCTGATGACCGGGAGCAGGAAGCAGATCTCTACACCCAGCTGCTCGCGGGAGATCTGGACCGCTATTCAGTTGAAAAGCGCTTCATCGCCAAGAGCGGCCGCGAGGGCTGGCTCGCCATCAATGCATCTGCCGTCCGCGCGACCGATGGCTCATTCCTGTACGCGGTACGCATCCTGCGAGACATCACCGCCCGCAAGCAGGCGCAGGAGCGCCAGCAAATGCTGATGGGCGAGCTGAATCACCGCATCAAGAACATCCTGGCGACAGTGCAGTCGCTGGCATACCAGACGATCCGGAAGACCAGCGATCCCGCCACCTTCTACGAGAAATTCCAAGGCCGCCTCATGGCGCTGAGCAAGGCGCACAGCCTGCTCACCCGCAGCCAGTGGCAAGGGGCAAGCCTGCGCGACATCATCGAGGAACAGGCGCTTCCCTTCCGGGAAGGCAAGGGCCAGCGCATCCTGCTGACCGGCCGCGCAGTGGAGCTGTCGCCGGAACAGGCCGTGGTGCTGGGCATGGTGTTCCACGAGCTGCTCACCAATGCCGTCAAGCACGGCTGCCTGTCTGGAATGACCGGCCGTGTCCGCATCGAATGGCAGGTGCGCAGCGATCTTTACCCCGACCAGCGGTGGCTGCGCCTGTACTGGCGCGAGAATGACGGCCCGATCACTCATCCGCCCGAGCAGCGGGGCTTCGGCTCGATCTTTATTGAACGTAGCGTGCGCGATCAGTTGAACGGCAACGCCCGGCTGGAGTTCAAACCTTCCGGTCTCGTCTGCCTTCTGGAAATCCCCCTGAATCCATAATGGAAAGGCCAACCCCCATGGCCACTGCAGAACTCTCGCCCTGCGTAGCAAATGGCCTGCGCGCGTTCGTCGTTGAAGACGAAACACTGGTCGCCATTTTTCTGGAAGACCTGCTGGAAGAACTCGGTTGCACCGTGGTCGGCACAGCCGCGCAGGTGCCTCGCGCCCTTAACCTGGTTGAAACACTGCAGCCCGATATCGCCATCATCGATATCAACCTGGCAGGCGAAGAAGCCTATCCGGTCGCTGAAGTGCTTCACCGGCACCGGATTCCGTTCATCTTCGCCACCGGCTATGGCGACGGACTGCTGCACCCCAACTGGCGGCACTGCCCTGTCATCCAGAAGCCGTATCAGAAATCGGATCTGGAGCGAGCCATCGCGCAGGTGCTCCCCAGCCACGTCAGCGCCTGAGCCGAAGGGAAATTCCTGACGGAGCCGCCTGCTGACGGCGGTTGTTGCGCGCTGTCAGAGCTGCAATTCCATGTAGACGGCCTGCCCGCCGTAGCTGCCGATCTGCGCGTCTGCCAGCGGCACCGCGGCGAAACCCAGCCCTTCCCAGTAGGCGGAGGCTCCCTCTATTGCCACCAACGCCATCACCGGCAACCGCGCGGCCTTCGCCGTTTCCTTCAGCACCTGCAGGATCGCGCGAACGCCGCCGCGTCCACGCGCTTCTTCTCGCAGCACCACTTCGTGAACATACCAGCAGTCGGGATCTGTCGGCAGGCTGCCGAGCCTCTGGTTCATGGGAGGCGGCCTGCCGCGCAGCCACGGGTGGGTAATGGCGTATCCAACCATGCCCGGCTCGCCCGCCAGCACATGGCAGCCCTCCGGGCACAGCGTGATCCGCTCCGCGAATATCTCCGCGGGCTCGCCCAGATCGCCCAGAATTTGCACAGACAGCCGACCGATTGCATCCGCATCCTCAAGCCTTGCCCGCCGCCACTCCATGACCCGCTCCTCGCACATCCTGCATTGCCGCAGCGTTGTAGCAGGGCCTTCCTCATCCGGGCCAGCCTAGCTGTATGCCAGCAACCGCCCAAGCGTTGCCGCCGCCAGCCATAACCCGAGGGAGCACGCTGCCATCACTCGCGCTGCTGGCGGCGGTGTATCCGCCCACGCCGCAAGCCGCCCGCGCCACAGCAACTGGAACCCGACGGCGTTAAGGATCGCAAGGCCGATAAACGCCAGTTTCCAGCCGAACATCGGCGCGCGCAGCAGCGGCACCGCATCTGCCGCGAACAGCATGACGCCGCTCGCCAGCATCAGAACCACTCCAGCAATGGCAAGGGGTGTCAGGAACCGTGACAGCGGCACCAGTGGAATTTTCCGCCCGAAGCCAAGCAGCCGCAAATCAACCACGCCGATGCCGCCCACAAGCAGCACCAGACCCAGAAGGTGAACAAGGTTCGCAACCGGGTAAGCCTGAGCGGAACTGCGCATCCAGACGCCGAAGGCCGATGCCTCAAGCGCCGCCGCCGCTGCGGTGATGTCCATCAGCTAGCGAAGTTCCACCGTCTTGCCGTCAACCGTGATGCGCTCCAGCCGCATCTCTGCCGTGCCGTCGCTACGCGGGTACCCCTCCAGCGTGACCGTTGCGCCGTCCTTCAGCATCTCCTGCGTCAGGCCGCGCGCTTCCATGCGGCTGATCGGTGCCAGAATGACGTCCCAGGTCTTGCCTTCATACTCGACCTTCGCCTGGGCATGCGGGTTACGCCATGCCACATCCTGGAGCGTGGCCTTGGTGGTGATGGTCTTTTCCGCATCATAGCTGCTCCAGCCATGATGAGCCTCGGCACCGGTCGGCATGCCTGCCCAGAGCCCGGTGGCGACAAACGCACCCAACAGAAACCGCTTTGCAAACAGGAAGTTCATGGCCGTTTCCCCATCTCGTCCGGTCCGGTGGCAGCATCCTGCCACGGAGCATGTCGCATAGGAAACGACCCGAAGTGGCAGCGGGTTTCGCCTGACGCTCCCCGCAGCAGAAAACGGGGCCCGCCATGCGAGCCCCGCTTTTCCTTGCAACGCAACCTTACGCAACGTGAAGGCTGGCAGAAACCTTACTTCTTGGTGCGCTCGGCCCGTTCGGCGCGCATGGTCTGCCGAGCGGCCTCGCGTTCGGCGGCGGTCAGCACACCATTCCGGTCGGTGTCGACCTTGTCGAACCAGGCCAGCGCCGGAGCCCGGAATTCCTCGATGGTGATCACGCCGTCGCCATTGGCATCCTGCTTGCCGCCCATCGGGCCAAATCCGCTCTTCCCGCCGAAGCCGTGCTTGTGGCCAAAGCCACGCTTGCCGTGGTGCGCCATGCGCTCCTTGCCGTCCTTGCCCTCGCGGGCTTCCCTCGGAGCACGCTCGGCCATGCGCTTGTCATGAGCGGCCTGCATCTCCTCAAGGGTCACGGCGCCGTTGCCATCCGCATCCAGCTTCTTGAAACGCTCCGCCACGCGGGCCTGCCCAGCCGCCTTGCGATCCGCCGCCGTCACCTTGCCGTCCTTGTCGAAGTCCATCTTGGCGAAGCGGGCATCCAGCCGGGTCACCAGCTCGGTGCGAGTCAGGTCAGCCTTTACGTTCGGGCGGTCCGCGCCCGGGCCGCCAGCTCCGGGCTGGGCAGCGGCAACACCGGCGGAAATCAGGGTCAGGGCCGACAGGCTGGCAGCGATCAGGGTCTTTTTCATGGCTTCTTCCTTCCGTCATTAGACGCCCTGTGGCGCCCTCGAGACATGTTTTCGCCCACGGCTGTCGCTGGAGTTTGTCAGGCGACGGCAAAAATTGTCGCAATTTGTCGCGACCGTTCCGAAAGACTCGAAAAAGAAAAGGCTGCCCGCATCTCCATGCGGACAGCCCTTCTGTATTCAAGGGCTTTCTGAATTCAGCCAGCCGCCGGCAGGCGGAGAATGACAGCAAGGCCGCCTTCCGGCCGGTTCGCAAGGCGCAGCGAGCCGCCATGGCTCTCCGCAACCGCCTTCGCAATCGCCAGTCCCAGCCCGCTGCCCCCGGTTTCCCGGCTACGGGATGATTCCACCCGGTAAAACGGCTCCAGCACCCGCTCCAGTTCTCCCGGCGGCAGGCCCGGCCCGTTGTCGAGCACTACAATTTCCGCAGCGCCCCTTTCACGGTGAATTTCCACCCGCGCTGCGCCTGCATATTTGAGGGCGTTGTCGATCAGGTTCCGCACCGCGCGGCGCAACAGGTTGGGCTGCACCGGCAGCACCAGCCGTCCAGCAGGAACAGCTTCCACATCGTGGCCCATGTCGGCGTAATCGTCGCACAGGGCGTTCACCAGCGCCGTTACATCCGTATCACGCGCCTGCTCCCGTACTCTGCCAGAGCGTGCGAACACCAGAATTTCTTCCAGCATCCCGGTCATTTCCTCGATGCTGGCAATCACGCGCTCCCGGTCTTCCGCCGGCTCCATGGTCTCGATGCGAATGCGCATGGACGCCAGCGGCGTGCGCAGGTCATGCCCCAGCGCGCCCAGCATCCGGTCCTTCTCGTCCAGCAGGGCAACGACGCGGTGATTCATGGCGTTGAACGCCTCGATGGCCTGTCGCAGATCCTGCGGCCCGCGCGGCTCAACCGTCTCCGGAACCGTGCGTCCGCCGAACTGCTCTGCGGCCCGGGTCAGGTCCTGCAGCGGCCGAGACAGGCGGCGAGCAATGAACAGCGCTGCGCCCAGCACGATCAGGTACAGCACGATGGTTGCCAGCACGAGCCGCGCCGTCAGCAGCGGGTCGCGCGGCGGCAGCAGCACCCGGGCATTCAGCCACTGGCCGTTTTCCAGTTGCACGGAGAGGAACATCGCCTCGATGCGCCGCATCGGCCCCTCGCCCGGCTCTCCCCGGCCGATCCACTCGATCTGCGCCCGCACGTCGCGCACGGGAAGTTCGGCGGCCGCAAGCTCGTTCGCCAGCCGCTCTTCCGTCGGCGTCCGCCGCTCCGCATCCCGCGCAACCGCTGCCAGAGGATCGAGCGAAAAACGGGAGCCGCGCCGCGAGGCATCCGTCAGCACCAGCGGCTTGAACTCGTCCGGGGCCTGCGCGTAATCGGCCGCCGTCGCCACAAAGCGGGAAATCCCCGGCCCCTCGTTGCGCGCCAGGCTCAGCCGTTGCCGCTCGTTCAGCAGCAGGCCGAAATTGCACACCTGCGCAATAAGCAAAGCGCCCCCAATCAGGAGCGCCATCTGTCCGGCAAGGCTGCGAGGGAAAAGCTTTCTCATATCTGCCGCACATCCGCCGCAAGGGTGTATCCGCCGCCCCACACGGTCTTGATCAGTTTCGGATCGCGCGGGTCATCTTCCACCTTCTTGCGCAGGCGGCTGATGTGGTTGTCGATGCTGCGCTCGAACGCCGCCATTTCCCGCCCTTGCGACAGGTCGAGCAGCTGATCGCGAGTCAGCACCCGCTTCGGGTGGGTGACGAACGCGAGCAGCAGATTATACTCGCCCGTGGACAGCGGCACGGCAATGCCATCGCTGCCCACCAGTTCGCGCTCGCCAGTCTTCAGCACCCATGAGCCGAAGGCATAATTGTCGCCAGCCGGGGCATGGACCGGCGCACCGCCGCCCGTGACCGCCGTACGGCGCAGCACCGCCTTGATGCGCGCCAGCAGCTCGCGCGGCGAAAACGGCTTGGTCACGTAATCGTCCGCGCCGACCTCCAGACCCACGATACGATCGGTCTCTTCGGATCTGGCGGTCAGCAGAATCACCGGCGTCGTGCTGGTGGCGCGAATGAAACTGGTCAGCGCCAGCCCGTCCTCGCCCGGCATCATGATGTCCAGCAGCACCATGTCGATGGCGTGAGCGGCCAGAATCTGGCGCGCCGCCGCCGCATTCTCGGCCTTGGAGACGCGCATGCCATTGCGGTCAAGGTAAGTGGCCAGCGGATCGCGAATATCGCGCTCGTCATCAACGATGAGGATATGGGGTTCCTTGGTCATTCCGTAGTCCCGGCAATCCGCAGCGAGAAAAGGCTCCGCCCATGGTGGTGGGCGGAGCCGTTCTGTCTTAGTTGATCAGCACGCTGGTCACAACCGCGGCGACGACGCCGCTGGCGATGCCGACCAGAACCGCGTCGTTGCCCGAGCGGACCCAGCGGTAACCGCGCGGCGCATCATGCAGGTGGTAGTGGCGCGGGTTGTTGATCACCACATACCGGGGGGCACGGCGGTGATCGAACCGGTCACCCTTGCGCCATGTGTGATACGTCACGTGCTTTGGCGGCGCGGCCTTGCGAACGACCACGGTGCGGTTGTCCTTGGGGCGAACATTGAAGAAGCCTCGGTCATCGCGGCGGTCATGCTTCGGGCCGCGATCATCCCGGCGATCCTGCATTTCGTGCCGTGCCGGGCCGTTGCCATGGCCGGGAGCCGCCATGACCGGCGCGGAAGTGGCCAGAACCGAAACAGCGAGCGTGGCGATGATGAACTTCTTCACGGAACTTCTCCTCTAACGCCGTCATCCGGCGATGAGGAAACATTGCCCTGTGCCTGTCGCAAGAGTTTCACAGCCACGCTTGAAAAGTGTCGCAAATTGTATCGGCGGCCCCTTCCGCCCGGAAGATCACGGCCGGACAATCACTCCAGTGTTTCCAGAAACTGCACGAGGGCAGCCGCCAGCGCCTCTCCCTGCTCCTCCTGAACGAAGTGGCCAGCGCCTTTGATGCGCACATGCGGCGCAAGGCGGGCACCGGGCACGCGGCTTCGGAACACCTCTTCCCACGGTGCCGTTGACGGATCCGCATCGCTGAACGCCGTGGCGAACGGCTTGTCGAACCGCTCCAGCACCTCCCACGCCTTGCAGTTCTGGGCAATTCCCTCCGCCTCGGCACTCAGCGGAATAAGCGTGGTGATTGCCAGCGTCGCGGTCTTGTGTGCCACGTCCGGGAACGGCGCGTCGTAGGCCGCCAGCACGTCCGGCGCAGGGCGGTTCACGAACGTTGCCGCAATCGTCTCGCTCACGTTCAGGTCCGTGCTCGTGCGGCAGAATTCCACCCACGGCTCCACGATCGGCCCGGGCCAGTTGGCAACGCCGCGCGGCGGCTCCTCCGCATTCGGCAGCAATGTGTTGGTGGCGAACACGCCCGCGAACCGCTCCGGCATTTCAGACAGCGCGCGAAGGCCGATCGGCCCGCCCCAATCCTGACAGACCAGCACCACATCCCGCAGGTCCAGCTGTTCTACCAGCGCCCGCAGCCAGGCAACGAACTTGTCCGCGCTGTAAAAGCCGCGATCCGTCGGCTTGTCAGAGCGGCCAAAGCCGATGTGATCCGGCACGATGCAGCGCCATCCGGCGTCCACCGCCGGGCCGATCATCTTGCGGTAAAGGAAGCTCCAGCTCGGCTCGCCATGCACCATCAGCACCGTGCCGCGCCGGGCCTCGCCTTCGTCCAGATAATGCATGCGCAGCGGGCCGAGCGCACCGCCATCCACCATCAGATAGCGTGGCTCGAAGCCATACCCCGGCAACCCCTCGAACCGCTCGTCCGGCGTCCGCAACACATCCGTCATTCTCATCCCCCTGTTCTTCGCTTCATCATGTACCGAACATCGCGTCAGAGACAACACTCGCCGTTACTGCGCCGCCTCGCCCTCGCCCTGTCCGCTGTATTCAAGCTGCATCGCGACGAAATCAGCGGTCGCCTTGCCATACCGGCCCGAAATACCCCGCAGTGCCTGCTCCAGCGCCGCGGTCGGCGTCTGCCCGGCAGGCATGCTCCACACTGTGCCGTCCCAATCCTTCGCGGCCCTGTCCGCATAAACCGACAGTCCGTTGCGGGATCTGACAGCGCCCGCAGCATCCCCAATCATCAGCACACGAGACCGGTAGGTGCGAGACCAGGCATCCGCAACCAATGCCAGTGCCACTTCATCCACGCCCGGCACCAGTTTCATGCCAAGTCGTTCATGCGTCCAGAAGGCCAGCCGGTTGCGGATCGCCGTCCATGCGAACGGGCGCGTAAAGCGAAAAGCGCTGCTGTCATGGCGCGCATCCCAGTTGCGCACGCCAAGATCTTCAGCAACCTCCTGCGCCTTCTCCCGGCCTGCCATCGCTTCGATCAGCACCAGCGATAATGGCATGGACGCCGAAATGCCCGTTGAGGTGACGACGCCCTTGTCCACCACGTACCGCGTGTCCGGCACATAACGGATCAAGGGATGCTCCTTGCGCATCTCATCAACGTAATACCAGTGGGTCGTCGCCCGCTTGCCGTCCAGGAGCCCCGCATTGGCCACCACCTTGGCCCCGGCGCACACGCCAACCACGATCGCGCCCTTCCCCGCCTGCGCCCTGATCCAGCGCAGCACGGTCGGATCATCGTCACGCCGCATGGCCGGGACGATCAGATAATCAGCACCGTCCGGGTATTCCTGATCGAACGCTTCAACCGTTGCCTGCGGCTCGACCGTCAGCGCCGGATAAAGCGCAACCGGCCCCTCCCGCATAGCGAGCGCCACAATCTCGGCCACATCGGCGCGGCGCAGGATGCCGTAGGGCATCAGGTAATCGGTTGCCTCGGTGCCGTCGTTCGCGCCGATGATTGCCACCACCGGACGTGTGCGCTTCGGCGGTTTCAGCGCTGCAACAACGGCCGCCATCTCTTCCGGGGAAGTTGGTGAAAGCGTCTCGCCCCGTTGCGCTGGCGGCAGTGAGAACAGCCATCCCGCCCCGGCCAACAGCAGCAGCGCAATCGCCCCGATACCATAAGCCGCCAGTCGCCGCCCTCTCATGGCGCGCACCCTTCCTCAGTTTTTACTGAAGGGCAAAACGAACGGGCCGCCGCATCTGCCCTTCCGGCAAACACGACGGCCCATCAGGGTCAGGTTCTGGCGGACGCCTTACGCGAGGGCGTCCAGATCCACTTTCGGCTCGCGGTCCCACAGTCGCAGGTCGTGGCACGCCGTCAGGAAGGTCACCGCATCCTCCGCCGAGGACAGCTCGATGCACCCTTCATCCAGAGAGCCTGCAATTCCGGCCTTCTCGAACAGCGGCAGCGCCGTGTCGGAATAACCGATGAACTTGCAGTGCGCAAAAGCGTCGGTCACGAAGTCCTTGGCGCAGGCATCCATTGCCAGCTTGGCCACTTCCGCTTCCGAGACAATGACAGCCACCGCATCATACAGAACAGAAGGGCCGCCATCGATCTTCTGCTGAGCCGGCACCTTCTTTCCGTCAGACAGGGTCACGCCGCCAATCTTGGGCGCGACGACTTCATAGGTTGCGCCCTCAATCGCCACCGCCTTCAGCACGCCGTTGAACAGGGCGGCATCCGCGCCATCGGTCATGAGAATGCCGAGCTTGCGTCCCTTGAACGTCTTGGGCTGGGATTTCAGAATGCTGAGCGGATCGGAAGGCGGCAGGTCCGTTCGCACCGGCTGCGCCGCGGGCGCGGGCTTGGGCAGCTTCTCAAGACCCAGGCCGTTCGCCACGGTCTTGGCAAGCGTTTCATCAACGTTCAGCAGCCGAGAGACCATGCGCGCGCGAATATCTTCCCGCTCGCACTTGCTCAATTCGAACACCAGCGCATCGCAGATGTGCTTCTGCTCGATCGGCGTCTGGCTGAGGTAAAACTGCCGCGCCTGGCTGTAGTGATCCGCAAAGCTTTCCGGGCGCAGCCGAACCTTCGGCCCTTCCTCCATCGCCGGGAAACTGTGGAAACCCCGGTCGGGATTTTCACGCGGGCCGCCGTCGCTCCAGCTGTTGGGCTCGTAGTTCGCCCGGCCCTTCGGGATGCGCATGTTCATGTGCCCGTCCCGGTGGAAATTCGCCATCGGGCACTTGGGCGCATTGATCGGCAGCTGAGGAAAATTCGGGCTACCCAGACGCTTCAGCTGGGTATCGAGGTAGGAAAAATTCCGCCCCTGCAGCAGCGGGTCGTTGCTGAAATCGATCCCCGGCGGCACGTTCTGGGTGCAGAAGGCTACCTGCTCGGTTTCGGAGAAGAAGTTGTCAACCGTCCGGTCCAGCACCAGCCGGCCCACACGGCGCACCGGCACCACTTCCTCGGGAATGATCTTGGTCGGGTCCAGAATATCGAAATCGAACTGGGCGGCGAAGTCCTCATCGAACAGCTGCACGCCCAGATCCCACTCCGGAAAATCGCCCTGCGAGATCGCATCCCACAGGTCGCGCCGGTGGAAGTCCGGGTCCGCGCCATTGATCTTGACCGCCTCGTTCCACACGACGGACTGCAACCCCAGCTTGGGCTTCCAGTGGAATTTCACGAAGGTGGATTTTCCCGCCTCGTTCACGAAGCGGAAGCTGTGCACTCCAAACCCTTCCATGAACCGGTAGGAGCGCGGAATGGCCCGGTCAGACATCACCCACATCACCATGTGCGTGCTCTCGGGCGTCAGGGAAATGAAATCCCAGAAGTTGTCATGGGCCGATTGCGCCTGCGGAAAATGACGGTCCGGCGCAGGCTTCACGGAGTGGATCACATCCGGAAACTTGATCGGGTCCTGAATGAAGAACACCGGGATGTTGTTGCCAACCAGATCCCAGTTGCCTTCCTTCGTGTAAAGCTTCACGGCGAAGCCGCGCACGTCGCGCGCCAGGTCGAACGAGCCCTTGTTGCCCGCCACGGTCGAGAAGCGCACGAAGGCCGGAACCCGCTCGCCCACACGCTGGAACACATCCGCCCGGGTGAATTCGCTGAGGCTTTCCGTCAGCTCGAAATAGCCGTGCGCGCCATACCCGCGCGCATGCACCACCCGCTCCGGGATACGCTCATGGTCGAAGTGGAACATCTTTTCACGGAAGTGAAAATCTTCCATCAGCGCCGGACCGCGTGCGCCATACCGCAGCGTGTTCTGGTTGTCGGAGACCGGAATGCCCTGATCCGTCGTCAGCGTCTCGACCGCATCGTCATCGGCAATCTGATGAGTCTCGCCGCCCGCACCTGAAAGGGTCTTGTACTCCTGCGCGGTCTGTCGCGCAGCCGGAGCCGGGCCGGATTCCGAACCGCCGGATTCCGAGCCGGTAGTTGGCTTCTTTGCCATGAATTCCCCCATGTCTGGTCCGTCAAAATCAACGAACAAAATATGGAAGCGTTCCGAACCTCGGCAGTATCCTCACCGCTATTTCCCGTGCCCGGCCGTTCGCCAGTTCCGGCGCGCCACAACGAGGCAAAGCGCGGCCAAAGCCCAGCCGCCAATGACATCGCTTGGCCAGTGCACCCCCAGCACAACACGGCTGAGGCCGATGAAACAGACCAAAACCGCCAGCACGATCATAACCGGCAGTCTGGCGGAGAAAATGAGCCCCAGTGTCAGGTAGGTCGCCAGCGCATTGGCTGAGTGGCCGCTCGGGAAGCTGTAGGAGGAAACCTCCGCGAGATGAGCCACCTCCGGGCGCGGCCGCGCGAAGATCAGCTTCTGACCTTCAACGAGGGCGCGCACGCCGATCACCATGCCCAGCAGGAAAAGGGCATCGCGGGTCCGCCGCCGCATCATCAGATAAAGCCATGCCAGCACCGCAATGCCGAGCAGAATCTTCCAGCCGCCCAGTTCCGTCACCGCCACCCAGACCGGCGCTGCCGAAGCGCCCTCGCCCAGATAAAGCGCCGAGGAGATCCACTGGTCCACAGGTGCCGCAGCGCCACCCCAAATCAGTGCGCCAAGCCACACCAGCAGCAACGCCGCAGTCGCCCCGTAGAACTTCACCGGCTCATCCCGTCACTGAATTTCACTCAGCTTTACTATCACGGGGCACCACCACCTCAACAGCCCCTGCCGCCACTTTCACCGTGGCCGGCGTGCGGGCCAGCACCTCGCCGTCAATGGAAATCGGCAGGCGCGGCTTGGTATCCAGAATCAACTCCGTACCCCTAAATTCTTCCGTCCGGGCATGCCTGTCGCGCAACCGGAAGAACTTGGCGTACCAGTCAACAACCAGAGACCAGCGATGACGCCCCGTCACCGCCTGTATGACGATTTCGCCGCTGTCCACGTCCGCGGTGTCGGAAAGCTCAACCCCGCCGTGAAACCGGCCGTTCATCACGCGCACTTCGGTGGACCACATGCGCCATTCCCGCTCGCCTTTCCGAATGATCAGGCGGAACGGCTTGAGGATCAGGAAGCAGCGCACGGCCCAGATCAGGTATCCCAACCGGCCCAGATATTTCTTCAGCTTGGGAGAAATGGTATCGCCAATCAGCGGAGACAGTCCCATGGACGCGGCGTTCACGAAATAGTCGCCGTTGATCACCCCCACATCGATCCGTCGACGCTGCCCGGTGACGATGCAGTCAACAGCCTCGTCGAGCTCCAGCGGCATTCCAAGGGTGCGCGCAAAACTGTTCGCGGTTCCCAGGGGCAACGGGGCGAACACACAGTCGGTATTCACCACCTCGTCGATCGTCCCGGAAAGCGAGCCGTCCCCGCCGCCAACGATCACCATCGGCGCGCCGGCTTGCACCGCCTCCCGCACCGTGCTTGCCATGGCGGAGGGATCCTTGACGGCATGAGCCCTGATGAGGGTGAGCCCCGCCGCCTCCAGCTTTTCCTTCGCTTCCTGAAATAATTCCTCTCCGCGCCTTGACCGGGCGTTTACAACAAGAACGGCTTCACGCGGAACCGGAGCTAAAGTCATTCCTTATAAACGCATGACAGTGATGTCCCGCTCCGTTTGGTTCTGTGCATATTTTTCGTGATGACAGCGATTGCCCACCTCTCCGACGTTCACTTCGGCGCCCATGATTCTCAGATCGTGGCCGCGATCGAGGCCTGGCTCGCCGAGCACCGGCCGGACATCGTCATCATCAGCGGAGATCTGACCCAGCGCGCCCGATCCCGCCAGTTCAGGCAGGCCGCCGAGTTCATTAAGCGGATTCGCTCTCACGGAATCGAGGTGCTGGCGGTTCCCGGCAACCATGACGTGCCGTTGTACGACGTCACCCGGCGTTTTCTTTCCCCGCTGGGGCGCTACAAGCGCCTGATCAGCCGCGACCCCTGCCCCTGGTTCGAGAACGATACCCTTGCCGTTCTCGGCATCAACACCGCCCGCTCCATGACCATCAAGGGCGGACGCATCAGCCATGAGCAGATGCGCATCATCGAGGAACGGTTCCGGCACGTGGCGGCCCACAAGAGCCGCATCCTCGTCACCCATCACCCGCTGTTCACCCTGCCCGTTGGCGAGGGCGGCAAGCTCAGCACGCCCGTTGGCCGCCATTCGCGGGCCATCAGGTTCGTCGAGCGCGCGGGCGTCCATCTGGCGCTGGCGGGCCACCTGCACCTGCCGTTCGCAGGCTCGGCCGATGCGATGATTGAGAACTTCGGCTCGCTGCTGGTGGTTCAGGCAGGCACAGCCACCTCGGTCCGGCTACGCGGCGGGGAAGTGCAGAGCTTCAACTGGCTGCAACTGAATGGCCCGGACGACCTCACCCTCAAGCTCATGCAATGGCAAGGCGGGGCCTTCGGCCGCTCAACCACCACCCGCTATGTTCTGGTGGACAACATCTGGCGGCCGGTCGAGGACAGCGACGACACCTGAGCGAGCTGCTGGAAACGGCAAAAGGCGCGCCGATGGCACGCTTGGGGCATTCTCAACAATTTCAAGGGGAAGAATGGTGGGCGTGGCAAGGATTGAACTTGCGACCCCTGCGATGTCAACGCATCGAGAAAGTGTCAACGTCTTGATTTTTCCCAGTTTTCTGCGGACGCCCGATGTGAACAAAATTAGTACAAACCGGCTTTTCGGGTGAATTTCACCCGAAAAGCACCCGAAGTTTTTTTGACTGCCGGACGTACTAAAAATCGTAATACTAACGAACGAGCAAAACGCAATTCAACGCCTGAGCGATCGCCAATTTCTTAGAAGATCACCCAAGAAAGCACATTGCCTTCACGGCGCATCCCTTGCCCAGCCCGGCTACGGCATCGCTTAAAGCAGCATAAGTCCGGAAAAACGCCACATTGAGATCACCGACAGTTTTGCCATTAGCAACACAATCGCCGCCAAACATTCAACCAATCAAACTAGCGGGCGGGCAGACCGAGTCTATCAAAAAATGCTCTGTTTCTTTCCTTTGCGCCCTGAAGAAGCCCGTCAAACGAAATGACCTGAATATAGGCATTGTATGCTTCATTGGGATGATAGCCAAAATATCCTAGGCCATCATATGTCCTTGTCAGATTAAATAGGTGACAGCATTCAATCATCTTATCAGTCAAGTCTGCAACGATATAAATAAAGCCTGGAATTCTATCTGCGTTTGGTATTTTACGCCCCCGCCGCGTAGCGGCGCCCCTGCGCAGGCGCGCTAAATAGTCAAGAGATTGCCGAATAGGGTCTGACTTTTCATCTTTCCCTGCGATGTAGTTATTTCTCATTGGACGTTTAATTTCAATAATTGTCAACGAAGCTGGCGGATCCTTTTTTTCCGAAACTAAGAATGGTGTGTCAAAAATTCTGATACTTGCCACATCAGGCTCTTTACCACTGCTATCAGCGGTGATCATCATGCTAGACAATGGCAAATCTGATGCAAGAAAATCATGAAATGTCAGACGCTCATCAATGAGCCACAGATTTTCACGTCTGAATTCGTAATCGTCCGATGTCTTTTGCATTGGCACAATCAAATCATGCAAAACATCCTCGCGCGAGAAATTCCCATTGCTATCTTTATAAATAGCTGCCTCGAGCAATTCCAATATCACTTTTCTATGTGTAACATAGTTAGCGAGATCAGACTGCTTAAGATCGGACACTTTTTGCAAATACTGCTCGACCCTACTACGATAGTCGCCTTCCGTCTCACCATTAAATGGAACTAAGATATTATGACCGTCTTCAAGAATTTTTTCTTCTACTTTATATAACTGCCTGTGCAGCAAAATATCCAAGTCACGATCTGAAATGCTAGGATCAATGACCAGTTCCTCTGCATCTATATGCCTCAATATAGACCTATATCGAGGAGCTCGAGTAGTCACAAAGTCCTCAATACGCTCCGCGCTATCTTCTATATTTTGCCGAAGACTTTCTTCCAAGAACTCCTTGATACGCGGTATTACAGCATTTCTAATATCTCGAAAACTCAGCTCCGAGCCATCAAACAATCCGCCATTTTCATCTTCAATTAAAAACCCAACCCGTTGCTCAACCACCCGGTCATTTAAGTATGGACTGGTAAGATAGGCTGAATAGGTATACCCCCCCTGCGCATCCACCAGAGTTTTAGTTATACTCTGAATGTAATTTTTGAGAGGCTCCGTCTTTACCAATCGCCCAGCTGCGCAATAATTCAAGCTGTTTGGCTTACTCACGTTTGCACGAAATTTTACATGAGTAATTTCGAAACTATAATCACCAATGTAAACTTCTTCTGCTCGAGCGGAAGCATGCATGTGCTGATCGTACAAGTCGAATAAATCTACGACAACATCCCCGTCAATCACACTAATTTTAGGAACTCCTTCGGCACGAACAAAATACCAAAGACAGTGCTCCAATATACCATTAGAAATTGATTGAGCGGTCTTCGGCGCATAATCTAAATACGGCTTAATAAAGCCATTTAGTTTAACAACTGTTTGCCGCTGATCTTTTGTCTCTTCAGGCTCACCATGAGCAGTAACATCTGTATGCGGATCAAAGCCAAACCTGCGACGCATAAAAATACCGTCGCTAGCAAGGAAAACACTATCGACCTCGACATCCCTAAATGCCTTTAACCACATTAGGCGCCCGATGCCGCGGCTTCCCTTGTTTACTTTATGTAGCGTGTCCAAGGTGTTGAAAGAGCTCCAATTCTCGTCATTAAAGCCCGCTCCATTGTCTTTGATGCTAAAGCCAATAATACGATCGTCTGAGCTACGCCCATCACTTGACCAGAGCGTAGATTCGCGGGCGATTTCAACTTCAACCTCATAATCGGTGATCGGGCGGCCAAAGCGCTCTGCATCTTCTTCTATTGCGTGGATTGAGTTAACTACAGCCTCGTAAAGAGGCATCATTGCTTTAGTCGCTGGAAGATGGGTGTTCCGCAAACGCCCCTGCAGCAAGCTCCTCATAACTCCGTCCCCTTTTGCTATTCGTACGTACACTCTAGGCGCTAGCGCTAGTGGGCTATTTCTCAGTTCCATACAGACCCGACGATGCCGTTGCCCCGTCAGTCGAGGCATGAGCATGCCGACGCAATACAAGATTGAGGCATTATCTGTTTCATTTCCGTTATCAGTGCAACTGCCCCCTTGTTGACATGCTGGGACAAACAGCCCCGTTTCGCCGCCCTGGTACTAATCGAATAATCTCTGATTGCATCAATCCGCATCATCATTGGCCCCTCTTCTGTCTGTATGCGGCCCACAGCCTGCCTCGCACTGAGCCGGAGCCGCCCTGTGCATCAAAACCGACATAAAAAGCTCGCGGGCGAGGCGGGGGGAAAAGCGCGCATGATGAGGTGGCGCTGAGCCTCCCTCCCCTCGCCCGGTGCGCTGCCCGGCTGACCACCGCGCACTGCAACCATGCGCACCAGCCAAAGAAAAAGCCGCCCCGAAGGGCGGCTGATGTCAGGTACGGCAGGTATGGGTCAGGCGATGAGCCGCCTCTCCTTCCAACGCACGGCCTCGAGGCCCAGCCATTCGTTGACGGCTTCGAACTCGCGCATGAGCGGGACGATCTCCAACTCGTAGAAGGCGTCCACCGCCTCGGTCACCTTGCCGAAGCCGCCGGCATTGGTCGGCACGATGCCGAGCAGCTGGGGCGGCACGCGGTGTGCCGCCAGCACGTCGTCACGTGTGGTGTTCTTGATGCCGAGGAACTCATCCTTGGCTGCCACCTCCGCGACCGGAATGATCTTGATGCCGTCCGCCTTGCCGTTGGGCGCATGAACGAACAGGTTGCGGAAGTTACCCGGACCTTTGGCGCGGCGGAGCTGGTCGCGCAGGGCATCCATATCGCCGTCCGCAAAGTCGCCCGTCGCATAGAAGATGAACCCGGCATGGCTGCCGTTGCGGTAGTATTTGCGCCTGAACAGGGTCGCCGCCTCATTCAGCAGCGCCGCGTTCAGAGCGCTCAGGTATTCCGGCAGGCCATAGACCTCCTGATTGACCTCGGCCTGGCGCAGCTGGAAGACGCTGCCCTGGCGAAGTTCGACCGGTTCCTGCCCCGCCTGCAGGAAAAACCACTGCCCCGCCTCGGTGCCCCGGCGCGTGTACTTGGCCATGAGGTGGACGAGCCGCAGCGGATCACCCAGGCGGTTGGTGCGCCGCTCGAGGTAGCCGTTGCCGAAGACCAGGTAGTCCTGCACCCACGCCTTGAAGGTGGCGCGGTCGAGCAGCTTCGTCGGCTCGAAGCTGCCGACCAGCAGGTTGCGCTTCAGGTGAAGCGCGCTGGCATGATGCGGCGAGGCATGGAACGCCCGCGCCAGCCCGTCGAGGGACAGCGGCGGCTCGTACCAGCGGCCGGTGTTGAGCGCCTGCAGGTGGTCAAGCAGCATGCGCCGATCGAGAACCGGCTCCGGATCGCCAAAGGTAAAGGCCTCCACCTTGGCAGCAGCCTCGGCCGTGTGGGTCTCAGGGGTCATCAAAGCATCTCCATTCGGCCGGTGGCCGCCGGTTTGCCGTCAAGCGGCTCGTTCATGAGAATGTGCATGGTCGCCCAGGCAATGTCAGCGTGGCTCAGCTCGGCCCCGCGCCCGGCCTTGAAGGTGACGTTGCGCCCTGAGGCGGTCAGCGTCTTCTTGATCGAGATGAAGGAGCCGATGAGATCAACCCAGCCAGAGTCGAAGGCGATGCGGCCGCGGCTGATCACGTTCTGCGCCTTCATGATCATGTGCGCCTTGACCTCGATCGAGTAATCGATGCGCACGGCGCGCGGGAACCACTTGCTGACCAGCTGGAAGACAGCAGAGCCAACGCCGGTCGCATCGATGCCGAGGTAGGTGCAGGTGTACCGGCTGAGCACGGCCTTGATGAACTCGGCCTGCTGTTCGAAGTCGAGCCCGCGCAGCTGGTGGCGCTCGAGCAGGCGGAAGGTGCCGCCCGGCTCGCTTGGGGGAGCGGCGATCACCAGCGCGGCATTGTCGCCGTCGACGCTTTCCTGCGGATCGTACCCGGCCCAGACTTGCCGGTTGCCAAAGGGCCTGGCCGCGTCCGGATTGAAGTCGGCCCACTCGACGAGGCTGTCGACGCCGCACTTGACCAGGTCATTGAAGCGAAAGGCCGAGAGGGTGTCGTCGACGAACTCGCACATCAGGAGGTTGGCGAACTCGTCTGGCGCGTACTCGATGCGCAACTCGTTGAGGTCGAACAAGTCGCAGCCGCTCTTCTCGGCATCCTCGATGGTGACGATGTGCCGCCAGACGCCGTCCTCGCACAACCGGCCACCCTTCAGGCTCGCATGGCTGACATCGATCTCGATGCGGTCCGCCTTCTTCAGCCGGCGGTTGCGCCGCTCGCCCGTCCAGTAGGGATAGGCCTGGTGCGCGACGGTCGAGGGCGTGCTGAAATAGGTCTTGCGCCACTTCTTGTGCATGGCCATGCCCGAGGCGACCTTGTTCAGCTCCTCGAAGCCATGCACCCAGAAGAACTCGTCGAAGTAGAAGTTGCCGTGGCGGCCCTGGGCGGTGCGGTAGTTGGTGCCGAGGAAATGCAACTCGGCAGCGGGCTGATCTTCGCCGACCAGCTCGGAGGTGATCAGCATGGGATCGCCCGCCAGATCGACGCCGACCAGCTTGGCAAAGCCGACAATGTAGCTGCGGAACTGCAGCGCCTGGGCGCGGCTCGCTGACAAGAAGATCTGGTTGCGCCCGGTCTCGATGGCATCGAGCAGCGCCTCGAAGGCGAAGTAGTAGGTCGCGCCGATCTGGCGCGACTTCAGGATCATGCGGGTGCGAAGGTTCGAGCTGTCCCGCCACGTCTCCTGATAGCCGAAGAGCTGGCCCTCGAAGATCTCGCGCAGCTTTGCCACCTGCTCGGCGGTGAAGTGGTTGCGCTTGGGCTTTTTGCGCCCGCCCTTGTTGCGGTTGCCGACCTTCTCGTTGAGGTCGCCCTCGTGACCGCCCGGCGCTTCGTATCGGCGCACCCGGGCAAGCGTCGCGATCTGCCGGCCGAGCAGGTCGATTTCCTTGAAGTCGCCGCCCGTCTTTTGTTCCTTCAGCACCAGCGTCTGGAAGCGCACCTCGAGGCAATCCTCGAGCTTGCGGATCGAGGGCGCGTCCTCCCACCTATCGCGCTGTTTCCAGCTCTCGACGGTCGGGCGCTTCAACTGCAGCTCGTCGGCGATCTGGGTGACGCTCCAGCCGCGCCAGTAGAGCGAGCGCGCCATGCGGCGCGCATCGAACGGGGTTTGCGAGAGAGTTGTGATCGGCAGGGTCATGGCGGCCATGTTTGCAGCCATGCGGGCGCTGGCCCGAGGCGCAGTTTGTGGAGAGGCCGCCTCTCCACAACCATCGCCTTGAGCTTGGCCGGTCTTCTGCGGCCTGCTGCGGGCTCACGACATGCCCTTAGTCCCGCAAAAAAGGCTGCCCTCCCCTATGGCAAAGACCCGCAAGACCAAGTTCACCCGGATCGCGGTTGAAGGCGCGACGACCGACGGCCGCGTCATCGAGCGCGACTGGATCGAGCAGATGGCCGCGACCTACGACCCGGCCACCTATACCGCCCGCGTCAACTGTGAGCACATCCGAGGCTTCAGCCCGACCCCGCCGTTCAACGCCTACGGTTCGGTCACGGCGCTGAAGACGGAAGAGGTCGAGCTCAGCATCGGCGGCAAGAAGCAGAAGCGTCTGGCGCTGCTGGCCCAGATCGAGGGCAACGAACAGCTGATCCAACTGGTCGAGCAGGACCAGAAGCGCTTCACCAGCATCGAGGTCTCACCCAACTTCGCCGAGACCGGCAAGGCTGGCCTCGTCGGCCTTGCGCTCACCGACAACCCGGCCAGCCTCGGCACCGAGGCCCTGCAGTTCTCGGCCCTGAAGCCAATGTGGGACGCCCGCAAGGCCGACCCGAACAACCTGTTCACGGCAGCGCTTGAGACCGAGATTGCCTTCGAAGACGAAGCCGCCCCCGCCCAGGACATGGCGACCGTGATCAAGGGATTCGTCACGTCGCTGTTCTCTGACCTGAAGCCGGGAACCACGCAGACGCATACCCCGCCGCAGGCCCCTGCTGCGCCGGCACAGGCTCCGGCCAACGACAACGACGCCCTGATCGAGAAGATGTCCGCCAGCCTCGGCAGCGCCATCGAGCAGGCGCTCGCGGGTCCGAAGCAGGAGATCACGGCGCTGCGCACCGACCTGACCCAGCTCACCCAGAAGCTGTCGCAGACCGAAACTCCCGGCCAGGCCCGTCAGCTTCAGACCGGCGGCACCGGCGACGTCGCCACCGATTGCTGACCCCTCCCCATAGCCCCTCCCCGCGAAAGGCCTTTCGATGAAGCCGACCACCCGCGCAAAGTTCAATGCGTACTGCAGCCAGATCGCGCTGCTGAACACCACGGACGACGTCACCGTCAAGTTCACGGTCGCGCCGTCCGTCCAGCAGACGCTGGAGACCAAAATTCAGGAGACGAGCGAGTTCCTGAAGCAGATCAACATCATCTCCGTCGATGAGCAGGAAGGCGAGAAGCTCGGCCTGATCATCAACGGCCCGGTTGCCGGCCGCACCGACACGTCGGGCAGCGGCGTGCGCCAGACCAGCGACCCATCCGAGCTGGAGAAACACCCGTACCGCTGCGAGAAGACCAACAGCGATACCCACCTGAGCTACGCCAAGCTCGATGCCTGGGCCAAATTCCCCGACTTCCAGACCCGCATCCGCGATGCTCTCCTGAAGCAGCAGGGCCTCGACCGGATCATGATCGGCTGGAACGGCACCCACGTTGCCCCCACCACCGACAAGGCCGCAAATCCGCTGCTGCAGGACGTCAACAAGGGCTGGCTCCAGCACATCCGCGACAACGCGCCGACGCGCGTCCTGAGCGAAGGCGAGCTCGAGGAGGGCATGATCTATGTCGGTGACGGCGTGGTCGGCACCGAAGTCGATTACGCCAGCCTTGATGCCCTGGTGTTCGATGCGCTTGAGCTGCTCGATCCGTGGGCGAAGGATGATCCGGAACTGGTGGTGATCGTCGGCAGCGGCCTCGTCCACGACAAGTACTTCCCGATCATCAGCCAGGCAGGCTCGACGGCAACGGAAGTGGCCGCCCGCGACCAGATCCTGCGCTCGGCCAAGCAGCTGGGCGGCAAGCCCGCCGTCACCGTGCCGTTCTTCCCGGCCAATGCCATCCTGATCACCAAGCTCTCCAACCTGTCGGTCTACTGGCAGGAAGGCACGCGTCGGCGCCACGTTGTGGAAGAGCCCAAGCGCGACCGCGTCGAGAACTACGAGAGCTGGAACGAGGCCTATGTGGTCGAGGACTACGGCTTCACGGCCCTGATCGAGAACATTGTCATGGGCAAGAAGTCCGCGGCACAGGGCGGCTAAACCATGAGTCTGGTTCGTCGTCACCGCGAGCGCATGGCCGCTCGGCTTGCCGCCGCAACAGCGGGTTCGGCCATCGTTGCCTCTGCGGTGACACCGGCCGCCGCCAGTGGGGATGTCCCCGCTGGCGGCGCAGCCCGCGACCCGGCTGCCGCACAGATGCGCATGCGCCACACCCTCCATCTGCGCCGGCTGAAGGAGATCAAGTCGGTCAAGGCCAAGATCGAGGCCAAGCGCGAGATGCTGCCCGAGTACGCCGCCTGGGTCGAAGGCTGGCTGAAGGTGCTCGAGGAGAACGGCGTTGCCGCTCCCGACGAGATCGTCTCGACCGTCATGGTCTGGAGAATTGACACCGGCGACTATGCCGGCGCGCTCGAGCTGGCCGATCCGCTGATCGACCAGGGCATCGCCCTGCCCGCGCGCTACGCCCGCGACACGGCAACGCTCGTCGTCGAGGAAATCGCCGAGGCCGCGCTGACCGCGCTGACCAAGGGCGAGGCTTTCGACCTCAGCATTCTCCAGCAGACCGAATGGCTGACGCAGAACGCGGACATGCACGACGAGGTCAAGGCCAAGCTGTTCAAGGCTATCGGCCTCGAATTTGTCCGGCGGGCTGACCTTGAGGCCGACCTTAACGAAAAGGCGGTGCTCCAGACCAACGCCCGGCAGGCGCTGGTCAAGGCGCGCGACCTGCATGAGCGGGTCGGCGTCAAGAAGGACATCGACAAACTCGATCGCGCCCTGCGCGCGTCCCAGGACACCGGCACAGCCGGTTGACCCGCTCGCCCCCCGGCGTCGGCGGCGGATCGGTCAGAAAGCAGGCTTTTGCCATCGCTCTCACGACCGATCCCCACCGCCGTAACCCGGGTGGGCGGCAAAGGAGACTTCCGTGAGCTTCGTCGCCCTTCCATCCCGCTGCGAGCCGATCGATCCGACCCCGGAGCCGCAGGGGCTGATCACCAATGACGGCTTCTTTCCCGATCTGGATCCGGAAGAGATGCGGCTCCTGGCCAACGTCTCGACCTCAATCACACCGAAGGCCCTGCGCGGCGCGCTCGTCGCCGCGATCATCACCGTTGGCCGCGACCTGCGCGCCTGGGCGGAAGCCCAGCAGGCCGCAGGATATCCGACGCTCAATGCGGTGCCTGCCACCCGCATCGACGGCGTCTCCGTCCACCTGCAGCAGTACCGGCGCGCCGTTGCCCTCTTTGCCAAGGCTGAGCTGATCGAGCGGCAGCGCGACTTCGACACCACGGCCGCCGGCGGCAAGGATCTGGAAGAGCTCGGCGAGAGCATTGGAGATCTGCGCCGCGACGCCCTGCATGCCGTGCGCGACATCCTTGCGCGCTCGCGCACCATCATCGAGCTGATCTGATGGTGCGCACCGTCATCTCCCGCCAGGGCGACACCCTCGATGCACTGATCTGGCGCGAGGCGGGCCTGAAGGCGGGCGACATCTCGCGCGTCCTCGCGGCCAACCCGGGCCTTGCCGACCTCAGCCCGGTCCTTCCCCTCGGCACTGCCGTCACCCTTCCCGCCACTTCGAGCCAGCCGCAAACGCGCCCGCTCGTCCAGCTTTGGGACTGACCCATGACCCTGCCTGAACTGTTGAAAGAAATCTGGGAGCAGACGCAGGCCGCTGCCGCTGCCCTCACCCCGGCCGCGCTCGGCTCGGCCGTCTCCCAGGCCTGGCGGCCCGGCCTGACGTGGCGGCAGCGCCTCGTCCAGTGGATCGTCGGCATCAGCGTCAGCTACTACGTGACGCTCGGCGCCACCGAGATCCTCAATTTAACGCCGTTCACGGCGCAGGCCTGCAGCTTCGTCATCGCCATGATCGCCTTCGAGGTCACGCCGCTGTTCACCCGGGCGGCCGGCGATCTCGTGGCCGAGCTGCCCGCGCTCATCAAGGCCCGGCTCGGGAGGGGCAAATGATCCCTGCCCGTCAGATCTTCGCTGCCCAGGCCAACCTTGCCAAGGCAGGCTACGAGCCCGGCACCATTGACGGCTTGCTAGGCCCCAGGACGCTCGCCGCATGGTGCAGTTACATTGTCGGCCGCCAGCTTGGCGCGCTCGGGCTGCTGCTCGGCACGGCCATGGCCGGCGACTTCCGCCGCTTTGACATCGTCACGCCGCTGCGCATGGCCCATTTCCTCGCTCAGGCCGCGCACGAGACGGGCGGCTTCCGCCACTTCGTCGAGCTCGGCTCGGGCGACGGGCCGGACCCTGACCCGTATGACGATTACCTGCAGCGCTACGACTACCGGCGCGACCTCGGCAACAGCGCTGCCGGTGACGGCGAGCGCTACCGGGGCCGCGGCATTTTCCAGCTCACTGGCAAGGCCAACTATTGGACGTATAGCAAGCGCGTTGGCATCGACCTGATCAATCAGCCGGAAAGGGCAGCGGAACCTGAGCTCGCCGTGCTGATCGCCTGCCTGTTCTGGGCCGACCGAAAGCTCAACGCCATTGCTGACGATGACGCCCTGGTCGCCATCACGCGGCGCATCAACGGCGGTACCAACGGTCTGGCCGACCGTCAGGCCCGGCTCGCCCGCGCCAAAACCATCTGGGAGCTGAGCCATGATCGCCTTGCGTAGCCTGTTCGGCTTGCTCGGCCGCCACCGCTCTGACCTGACGCTGCTGGCGGTAGCGGTGGCTGCTGCCGGGCTCTGGGCCGCTTATGCCAGCGTTCGGGCCGACCGCGATGCCACGGTCAGCATGGCCGAGCGGATCTGCGCCGCTGCCGGCAGCGCCTACGCGGCCGACAAGGGCAAGCCCGGCAAGGCCTGCGCGCGTGAGGTCATCCGGCTTGCTGCCTTCAAGAGCGAGGCGCAGAGCAAGACCACCGAGGCCCTCGTCGCTGCCATGCACGCCCGCGAGGAAAAACAGGCACACGATGCCGAACGTCGTCAGGCCCGGTTAGAAGCCCGCCTTGCCGCCCACACCGCCATGCAAAACGCCGAGGATGAGGTTCATGATGATCAGGTCAATGGCAGCTGGTTTGCTGCTCTCAATCGCCTTGCAGGCCTGCGCACACCGGCCCGCTGAGCTAGCGCCCACGGCGGTTGCCGTCGAGATCCGGGACACCCCTCCTGCCGAGCTGCTCGCCTGCCCGGTGCGCCCCGAAGGCTTTCCACTCGACAGCATGGCGACGCTGCCCAGGCCGCTGCGAGCGGCCGCCATGCGCCTGGCTCAAAGCTACGCCGAGGCGACCGACCAGCTCGAGCGCCTGATCGGCTGGAACACCGGCCAGCCCTGCCCCACGGAGGCCCCCGATGCGCAAGCCTGAAAGCCTTCGCCAGTGGCTGGAAAGCTGCCTGCCGGAGCTAAGGAATCACCCCGACCAGCTGCAGGTCTATGTCGACAATGGCAACGTCGCAGCCAGGCGCGGTGAGACCCTGTCGTTTTCCTACGGCTACACGCTCGCCGTGCTGCTGACAGACTACACCGGAAGCCCGGATCAGGTGGTGGTGCCCTTGCTTGCCTGGATCGAGCAGGAGCAGCCTGACCTGCTGCAGCGCACCGACAGCCAGCCGTTCCGCTACGAGGCGGAGATCCTCGATCGCAAGCGGGTGGACCTCCTCTTCCAGCTCGATCTGACCGAGCGGGTGATCGTCACGCCTCGCGCGGACAACACCGGCTTCGACATTGCTCACCCGGCCCCGCCCGCGAACAACACCTTCACCGGCATCTGCGCGTCATGGCTGCGCCAGTGCTATGCCGGCACCGAGCTGGTCGCCGAGACGCAAGACCCAGCTGTCGAGCTCAAGCCCGGCATTCCGCCCGAGGTCGGGCCGTGAGCGATGACCTGGTCGAGATCGAGCGCGTCGCCGGCGGGCTGTTGCGGCAGCTGACCTCCGGCCAGCGCCGCTCGCTCCTGCGCCGCATGGCCCGTGACATGGCAGCCCGCAACCGGGCGCGCATCAACGCCCAGACCGCACCGGACGGCACAGCCTTCGAGCCGCGCCGCAAGCGCGAGCCTGCCCGCACCGTCAACCAGACCGCCTGCTTCCTCTACCCCTCGGGCGGCTCGGGAGGCCCTCGCAAGGTGGTGCTTCGCAACTACGCCATCGAGAAGACCGGCGAGACCAACTACATGATGACCGGCTTCGACATCGAGGCCGGAGCCATCCGCAGCTTCTTCCACGACAAGGTCATCAAGTGGCTGCCCGTCGATGCGGATCACCGCAACGCCTCGGCCGGGCGTCTGCGTCGCCGGGGCAACCTGCGCCGCAAGGCCATGTTCCGCCGCCTTGCCACGGCCCGCCTGCTGCGCTCCGGCGAAGACGACCAGGGCTTCTGGGTCGGCTTTACCGGCCGCGCCGCCGAGGTTGCCCGCATCCACCACGAGGGCCTGCGCGACCGCCCCTCGCTCAAGGCCAGGCCCATCAGTTATCCGCGCCGCCCACTAGTTGGCTTCAGCAACGAAGACAGGCAGGCGCTGCTCGACATGCTTTACAACAACATAAAGTTAGGTGAATTTTAATTATTCTTTAATTTAGAAGTTAAAGTTTCGTAAATTTGACCTGAGAGCTTCTTATATCTAAGAGCATCAGTTGCAGTAATTCCTGCACTATGAGCGGCAATATTTCTCAGATACATCATTTCACGAAGGTTATATTCCATAGAATCATCAATAATACCAGCTCTACGCAACCTGCCTACTTTTCTCATAGGCGACAATTTTGCATATGAAGGGCTTGGATTTAACGATGTTATTAATTTATTCAAAATATCATTGATACGCGCCCAGTCGTTAATTATTTCAATTACCGGGTATTCATCCATTAATTTTTCTGACAATTCACTCTGCACAGGGTGGTGATCAACAGAAGGACTAGTAATTACAGTACTAATATTAATGGAATTTGGCGTTACCTTATGCGTACGAGGTGCCTCATCTTTTGACATGCTGCCTTCTTTAGGCTCAGGACCGCCGTTTTGAACATTGTTTTCAGCATCGGATTTCTGATCAGAAATAATGTCTTCATTTTTATTTAGAAGTACACTTTCCTCAACCTCATTAAGCTTGCGCTTGAATTTGAAATTTTTATCTCCCCATCCAATTTCATTAATATTATCAAGCAAATCTTCTATTTTCCGTTTAAACATACAAAATAGCAAAAGAATCAATAAAGGCCATGCCAGCGATGATGTCATCGACGACACAAAATGCAATACATCCATATTTACTTTCTTTTCGGTTAAATCAGATGGAACCGAAATAGTAATTTCCTGATACCCCACATCACCAAGATTATCAGACATTATATTACTTTCTTGATACTTAAAATCATCTCCTAAAAGTTACTATTGAGTGGGACACATTAAAATTTGCCTACATTATCAATTTTTATGTGTAGAGGCTCCCTCTACACATGCCCCCTCTGGCTTTGGTGAGACCTAGCCGCCGACAAAGGCGGCATGGCCGATGCAACCTTCACCGCTGTTGATCTCTCCCGCCTGCCCGCCCCGCAGGTGGTGGAGCCGCTCGACTATGAGACGATCCTTGCCGAGATGATCGCCTCGCTGCGGCTGATCCTGCCCGATTTCCAGCCGCTCGAGAGCGAGCCGGCCGTCAAGGTTCTGCAGATCGTCGCCTACCGCGAGCTGCACCTGCGCCAGCGCATCAACGAGGCCGCGCTTGCTGTGATGCCCGCCTATGCGCGTGGAGCCGACCTCGACAACCTCGCTGCCCTGCTGGGCGTCACCCGCTTCCAGCTCGATCCGGGCGATCCGGTGCTGGGCATTCCCCCGACCATGGAGAGCGATGCCGACCTGCGCCGGCGCATGGTGCTGGCCCCGGAAGGCTATTCGGTCGCTGGTCCTGAAGGCGCGTACATCTTCCATGCCCTCTCGGCGGACCCGGACGTGCTGGACGCCAGCGCGACCAGCCCAGCCCCCGGTGAAGTCGTGGTCTCGATCCTCTCGCGCACCGGCAATGGCACCGCCTCGCCCGCGCTGATTGAGGCCGTCGCCGCCCACGTCTCGGCCGACGCTCTGCGCCCGCTGACCGACCACGTCACCGTGCGGTCGGCCGAGGTGGTGCCCTACACCGTCACCGCCACCGTCACCACCTTCTCCGGCCCGGATGGCTCGGTCGTCATGGCCGAGGCCCAGCGCCGCATTCAGGAGCATGTCGCCGCCAGCCATCGGCTCGGCCGCGACATCACCATCTCCGGCCTGCATGCCGCCCTGCACGTCGAGGGTGTGCACCGCGTGGTGCTCGCCCAGCCGACTGCAGACATCATCATCGGCCGCCATCAGGCCCCCTACTGCTCGAGCCTGACGGTCACCTACGCCGGGACCGGAGAATGACCGGCTCGCTCCTTCCTCCCAACGCCACCGAGCTCGAGCGCGCCCTCGAGCTTGCGACGGCGCGGATCAATGACATCGACACCAACCTGCGCAAGCTCTGGAGCCCGGACGATTGCCCGGTGGGTCTCCTGCCCTGGCTGGCCTGGGCGCTGTCGCTCGACAGCTGGTCGTCCGACTGGCCGGAGGCGATCAAGCGCGAGCGGGTGCGCCGCGCCCTCGACATCGCCCGGCGCAAGGGTACGGCCCAGAGCGTGCGCAGCGTGGTCGAGAGCTTCGGCGGTCAGGTCGCCATCCGCGAGTGGTGGCAGAAAACCCCGGTCGGCGAGCCCCACACGTTCGACCTGGTGCTGACGCTGGGCAGCGCCTCGGCTCCAGCCAGCGCCGCCTTCGTCGACTCTGTCATTGCCGAGGTCGCCCGCACGAAGCCGGTACGCTCCCACTTCAGCTTCACCCAGGGCTTCGCCGCCGCGACCTCGGTCGGTGTCCCTGCCGCTGCCCGCGCCGTCATCGCCGCGCGCCTTTCCCTCGCTGCATGAGTTCCGCCATGACCCTGCCTCTACCGACCCCGCCTGAACTGATCATGCTCGCCGTAGGCAGCGCCCTCGTGCTCCTCGCCCTCGCTCAGGGGTCTAGGGCATGAGCGGGCTCATCCTCACCGTCACCAATGCGGGTCGCGCCGCGCTGGTCAACCTGCCCAACACCGGCACCAATGCGGTGCTGATGGCGAGCGTTGGCGTCTCGGCCACCAGCTTTACGCCCACGCCTGCAACCACGGCCTTGCCGGGCGAGATCAAGCGGATCTCGACGATCGCCGGCGAGGCGGTCGCCAACGATACCATTCACGTCACCGTCCGCGACGAAAGCAGCGCCGTCTACACCGTGCGCTCGTTCGGCCTCTACCTGTCTGACGGCACCCTCTTTGCCGTTTACAGCCAGGCCAATCCGATCATGGAGAAGTCGGCGCAGGCGATGCTGCTGCTGGCCATCGACGTTGCCTTTGCCGACATCAGCGCCGCCCAGATCACCTTCGGCGACACCAGCTTCATCAACCCGCCCGCCACCACCGAGCGACAGGGCGTCGTTGAGCTGGCGACCGATGCCGAAGCCACGACGGGCACCGATGCGACCCGCGCCGTCACGCCCAAGGGGCTGAAGGCCGCCGTTACCAGCTGGCTCGACACCCGCTTTGGCAACGGCGCACCGTCCGCCTTTATCAAAGGTTTGCTGACCAGTGCCAGTGCCGCCGCGCTGCGCACGTCGCTCGCTATTAAATCGGCAGCTCTGAAGGACGAAGGGCCCGGCAATGGGCTGAATGCCGACCTGCTCGATGGTCAGCACGGCAGCTATTACACCGACGTCGTTGCTCGCCTTGGCTACAGGCCTTGGGGAGCAGGCAACGACGGCGCGGGCTCCGGGCTGGATGCCGACCTGCTCGACGGCCTGCATGCCTCGGCCTTCGCGCTGACCAGCCACAGCCACGATTATCTGCCGACGACGTCCCTTGGAAGCTATGCCGCCTATGCCGTCGATCGGGTGCGCAATGGCTACTACGGCCTGATGTTGGGTACTGATACGGCCTCACCGGTTGTGATGTTTCACACCGACGGTGTCGGCGGGATCTATGCCCAGGGTGCCGGGGCCGGCTGGCGCTTGTATTTCGACGGCGTTGACTGGCACGTCGGCGCAATCTCGGGACGCAAGGTCTGGCATGCCGCCAATGATGGCGGCGGCTCCGGCCTTGACGCGGACCTGCTCGATGGTCTTCACGCTCACCAACTCATGCGGGCCGACCAGACTGCAGAGACATTCGGCATCTATCGGGTCGCCGCCATCTCGGATCTGAACGAGGTGCCACGGGGGGATTACCGCGCCCTGATACCCTTCCATGCCGGGTTTCAGGCGGCGAACCGGCCTGGCGGAAATTACTTCGGCGGCATCGATATGTCGGGCGGTCTGAGCGGGTACCGCTGGCAGCTGGGCGCAGCCATTCCGGCCACCACCTTCCAGCTCTGGGGGCGTCAACAGGCAGCTGGCACGTGGCAGGAGTGGGTCCAGTTCTGGCACACGGGCAACGATGGCTCGGGTTCTGGTCTCGATGCGGATCTGCTCGACGGCCTGCACGGCTCATCTTACCTCGGACCAACCGAAGACTCTGAACACGACTTTGCCGCCTACAAAGCTTCGATAGCTCGAGGCGGATACCATGGTGTTCTGTTCGGCACCGGCAAAACCCACGTCACAGCCATGTTCTCTCCAGTGCAGGCTGGCGGATTTTATGTCCGCGATGGGGATGGCGCAGGCAACTCCCGCTGGCTGCTGTATACCAACGGTGCCGATTGGTTTGTTGGATCGAATCACACGAGCAAAGTGTGGCATGCAGCCAACGACGGTGCGGGTTCGGGCCTCGATGCGGATCTCTTCGACGGCGCGCAGTCGTCCAGCTTCGTCGGGCCGTCGACGACGGCCGAAAGCGCCTACGCCGCCCACATCGCCCGGAATGCTCGAAGCGGCTACTACGGCATTCTGCACGGGGCCGATAAAACCGGCGTCGTGTCGATGTTCAACGCCTCCGGTCTCGGCGGACTATACTGCGAGCAGTATGGCGGGGGCGGCGCACGCTGGCTGCTGTTTTACGATGGCACGGACTTCCACATCGGCAATCTCAGCGGCCGCAAGGTCTGGAACGCGGCCAACGACGGTGCGGGCTCGGGGCTTGATGCGGATCTGCTCGACGGCCAGCAAGGCAGCTATTACCTGCCCGCCGCCAGCTATTCCGCCGCCGATGTGAAGGCCAAACTGCTGACCGTCGACGGCTCCGGCTCCGGTGTCGATGCAGACTTGCTCGACGGCCTGCATGCGTCGGATTTCCAGCGTGTCACCAGCCAGAACATGGCGGCTTTGAACGGCTATCGGGTCTTTGCCGATGGCACGAAGGAGTGCTGGACCAGTCTCACCATTGCTCAGCATTCCAACGCCACCTGGACGCTGCCGGTCGCGCACACCGAGTTTGTCCATCCGAGTTTCGCCATATCGACGGCGAACGGCATCACCGACGTCCAGGACAACACCGGCATTACGTCCATCAACGGCGCACCGCCGGTCAGCATCACCTTCTGGAATGCCGACAACCGCACCATCACGATCTGGGTGCGCACGATCGGCCGATAACCCCCTGACGAAAGGAACCATCATGTCCGAACTCACCCACCAGATCGGCGCATACGACGCCGGCACCCGCACCGTGCCGGTGACCTTCACGCAAGGCGAGATCGTCCACCAGCGCTCCGTCAACGCCTGCCTTGATGAAGCCGGTGAATATGACGCTGAAGCCACCGAGGCACGCGTCGAGGAAGTAGCGCGCGGCGTGGCGCAGAAGATCGCACTCGGCGTGATCAAGGCCGCCGAGCCGGAACCCGAGACAACGGAAGAATCGGCAGACTAAAGTGTGTTCGCCCCCTTTGCGTTCGTGAGGGGGGCCGAGGTGGTGCAGCACCTCGAACCGCGAGCGGCAACCGGCTGTTTATGGAGAGGCCGCCTCTTCACAAACGCCCCCGCGCATCAGATCTGCTACCTTTGCTTCGCAGCATCGTGCATCTTGTCACCGAAAGTGATGCGTTGAAGTGAAGAATTAGCCATTCCCCGTTATAAAAATAACGATTCTTGATTACTGGTCTTACCGGTGATCGATGCTTGGGGAGGTAGATTTGGGGGGCACTTCAACCAGAGGAGCCATGGTTCTTGCCGTCATTTTCGGCCTTGCCGACAATGCCGCCACAGCTGAGACGGCCAGCTCTCTTCCCACCTCCGGCTCACCGGCAATCAAAGACTGTGAAGATTGTCCTGCCATGGTTCTGCTGCGACCCATGACCTATGCGGACGGTAAAGTACGTGTCTTCTACGCGGCACGCACCGAGCTCACTTGGCGAGAGTATGCCGCGGCAGTGCGCGAGAACAACTGCCCGCATCCATTTAATATGAGCTTAGAAACAGTTGATATGAACCGGCCTGAAAATCAGGATGATTACCCACTCGTGGGCATTCATTATTGGCAGTTCCCCTGTTATCTGGACTGGCTCAACAAGAAAACGGGAAAAAACTATCGCCTCCCATCAGGTGAAGAATGGGAGTTTCTTGCCCGTGCCGGCACGTCGAGCCGATTTCCATGGGGTAACGAGATTGGCTACAATAATGCGATTATCCGGGGTCATTTCAATCAAAGCGAAGTAAGTGCTCGGGATGTCAGCTACGATGAGCGCAAGCATGTCCGGCAGAGGCATATATATCCAGTCGCAAAACTACGTCCCAACGCCTGGGGCCTGTACGACGTCATCGGCAATGCCAGCGAGGCTACGACGGATTTTTCTCCACCATTTCCAGAATGTGTTGAGAAATCCGGTAATGCTCGCTGCCATATTACTGTGAGCCGGGGCGGAAGAACCTCGACCGACCCTTCGGAAAACTTGCTCAAACATAAGTACCACTGGTTTACAGCTTCTTTCGGTTACCGTCTCATCCTCGATAAATAATCGAGGCCGCAGCGCCTCCGTTTTCAAAGACCTGATTATCGGCAAACTGACTACCGGCCCGGCCGCGAACGATTGAGCGGCAACCGGCAGTTTGTGGAGAGGCCGCCTCTCCACAAACGCCCCCGCGCATCCGGTAGCCAAGCGCGCCATTGTCAGGCGCATGACCACCGCCCTCGACCTTGAACAGCTGCTCGGCGACATGCTGCGCCTCGGGACCATCGCGTCTGTTGACCACGCGAGCGCCACCTGCCGCGTCACGACTGGCGAGATCACCACCGGCTCGCTGCCCTGGCTTGCAGCGCGCGCCGGCGGCGTGACCGTCTGGTCGCCCCCCACGGTCGGCGAGCAATGCCTGCTGCTGTGCCCGGAAGGCGACACGCTGGCAGGGCTCGTCCTGGTCGGGCTGTTCTCCAATTCCTTCCCCGCCCCGTCGAGCGATCCTGAACTTGTCCTGCTGCAACTCCCTGACGGGGCGACGCTCAGCTACCACCACGGCACTCACCGGCTCGAGGCTCTGCTGCCCTCGGGCGGCACCGCTCACGTCCAGGCCGACGGCGGGCTGACCATCGTCGGCGACGTCACCATCACTGGCAATGTCAGCATCGAGGGCAATGCCACGGCCAGCGGCACCGTCACCGGACAGGCCAACGTGATGGGCGGCGGCATCAGCCTCAAGGGTCACAAGCACAGCGGCGTCGCCGCCGGTACGGCCAAGACCGGAGGCCCGGAGTGAGCGCCCTGATCGCCGCCGTTTGCGGCTTCGTCGGCCTGGTTCTTGGCGTCCTGGTCGAGAGGCACTGTCGATGACAGGCATGAGCCGCCACACCGGCACAAGCCTGACGGACGAGGCTCACCTCGCCCAGTCGGTTGCCGACATCCTGACGACGCCGCTGGGCTCTCGCCTCGCCCGGCGCGACTACGGCTCGATGCTGCCGGACCTGATCGACCAGCCGCTGACCCCGGCCCTGGCCTTGCGCATCTACGGTGCCACCGCCGTTGCGCTCTCCCGCTGGGAGCCGCGCCTGCGCCTGCGCCGGGTCACGCTGGAGACCGGTACCAGCTCCAGCAGCCGCGTCCTGCACCTCGAGGGCCAGCGCCGCGATGCGCCCGCCCCCAACAGCCTCGTCCGCCTGACCATCCCGCTTTCCTGAAGGAGCCTCCATGAGTTTCAAACACGGCATCACCGTTACCGAGATCAACACCGGCAGTCGCACCCTGACGCCGCTGTCCACCGCCATCATCGGCCTTGTCGCCACGGCCAGCGACGCTGACGCCAGCGTCTTCCCGCTCGACCGCCCGGCGCTCGTTACCGACATCGAGGCGGCCATCGGCAAGGCCGGGACGATGGGCACGCTGCGCAGCGCCCTGCGCGCCATTGCCGACCAGACCCGCCCGGTCGTTGTCGTCGTCCGCGTGGCCGAGGGCTTCGACGAGGAAGAGACCACCGCCAACGTCATCGGCGACACCATCGAGGGCCAGAAGACCGGCCTGCAGGCGCTGCTGGCAGCCGAAGGCCAGCTGGGCGTTCGCCCCCGCATCCTCGGCGCACCGGGCCTCGACACCCAGCCGGTCACGGCGGCGCTCGCCGTTGTTGCCCAGAAGCTGCGCGGCTTCGCATATGCCCGCGCCCTGGGCTCGACCGTGGCCGAGGCCCTCGCCTACCGTGCCAACTTCTCGGCGCGCGAGCTCATGCTCCTGTTCCCCGACTTCCTCGCCTTCGACACCGTGGCTGAAGCCACCACCACCAGCCACGCCGTTGCCCGTGCGCTGGGCCTGCGCGCCCGCATCGATGAGGAGGTCGGCCCGCAAAAAACCCTCTCGAACTTCCCTGTCCAGGGCGTCGTCGGCCTGACCCGGGACATCCAGTGGGATCTGCAGAGCAGCGACACCGAAGCCGCCCTGCTCAACGCCGAGGAAGTGACCGCGCTCGTGCGCACCTCGACCGGCTACCGCTTCTGGGGCAACCGCACCTGCTCGGCCGAGCCTCTGTTCGCCTTCGAAAGCACGGTGCGCGTCGCCCAGCTCATCGCCGACACCGTGGCGCTGGGCATGGAATGGGCCATCGACAAGCCGCTGACCCCTGCTTTGGCCCGCGACATCGTCGAGACGGTCAACGGCTTCTTCCGCCAGCTGAAGGCGGCCGGCGTCATCCTCGGCGCGACCGCCTGGTACGACGAGGCCCAGAACAGCATCGCCAGCCTGAAGGCAGGCAAGCTGCGCATCGACTACGACTACACCGTGCCGCCGCCGCTCGAGGACCTGGGTTTCAACCAGCGCATCACCGACGCTTACTTCGCTGACTTCTCCGGCCAGGCTGCCGCCTGACCCCGCCCGCACGAGTAAAGGAACCCCCACATGGCATTGCCCCGCATCCTGACCGACATGATGCTTTACAACGAAGGCCAGTCCTTCATGGGAGAGGTCTCGAGCATCGTCCTGCCCAAGCTTGTCCGCAAGACCGAGGACTGGCGCGGCGGCGGCATGTTCGCCCCGGTCAAGCTCGACATGGGGATGGAAGGGCTCGAGATGGAGGCCACCTTCGGGGGCCCCATGCGCGACATCCTGCGCCAGTTCGGCGTGACCGGCATTGCCGGCGTCTATCAGCGCTTCGTCGGCTTCTACCAGCAGCAGGACACCGGCGGGCAGGATGCCGTCGAGGTGATCGTGCGCGGCCGGCACGATGAAATTGACCGCGGCGAGGCCAAGCCCGGCGAAGCCGGTGAGTTCAAGGTCAAGTCCTCCCTCGTCTACTACAAGGAGGTCTGGAACGGTCGCACCGAGATCGAGATCGACGTGATGAACATGGTCCAGATCATCAACGGCGTCGACCTGATGGCCGCCCGTCGCACCGCCCTTGGCCTGTTCTGACCCTGACGCCCCGGCATCAGCCGGGGCACTTCCCCCCTTCTTTGTATCATGGAGCTATCAATGACCCAGACCACGTCCGCTCCGGTGACGACCGCCGATGTCCGTACCGTCAATCTCGACAACCCGATCCAGCGCGGCGAGACCGCGATCGACACGCTGCAGCTGCGCAAGCCCGGCGCAGGTGAGTTGCGTGGACTGACGATTGCCGATCTGGCGCGCCTGGATGTCGCTGCCATCCTGACCCTTCTGCCGCGCATCACGACCCCGCCGATCAGCCCGGCCGAAGCCGCTGCCCTGTCCATCGAGGATCTGTTCGCCTGTTCGACCGAGGTCGGGGATTTTTTGCTGCAGAAGCGGGATCGGGCGGCCTTCCCCCGAGCGTAGAGGAAGCTTGGGCGGACATTGGCGCTGTCTTCCATTGGCCGCCCTCGGAACTCGACGCCATGAGCCTCGCCGAACTGATGCGCTGGCGTGAACTGGCGATTGAACGCCTCAAACTGATCAAGGAGTAATCATGTCGCGCGATCTTCGCCTGCGCTTCGTGCTCGATGCGCTCGACCGGGTCAGCCAGCCGCTTCGGGCTATCACCGAAGGGTCGAGCAAAACCGCCAAGTCCCTGCGGGAGACGCGCGACGAGCTGCGTGCGATGGAGGCCCAGCAGCGCAAGATTGCCGTCTACAAGGATCAGCAAAAGGGCCTTGCTGACTATCACACTGCCCTGGACGAGGCCCGCCGACAGCAGCGGGCCTTGCGCCTCGAGGTAGAAGCAAGCGACAATCCGACCAAGAAGCTCTCGCAGGCCTACGAGCGCGCCAGTCGTCGGGTCGAGACGCTCGAGCTGCGCAGCACGGAGCAGGTGCGCACGCTGCAGCGACTGCAAGGCGAGCTGCAGGAAGCAGGCGTCGACACCACCCAACTGGCTCGCCACGAGCAGACTCTGGCGAGCAGGATCAGCCAGACGACCACCCGGCTCACCGAACGGCAGGCCGCCCTTGATCGCGCGGCAAACGCCCAGCGGCGCTATCAGCAGCGCCAGGAGGCGGCCTCGCGCCTGCAGTCCGGAGGCGCGGCCGCCACGGCCATGGGAGCCGCAGCGACGGCCCCAAGCTTTGTGGCAGCCCGCTCGGCCATGTCGTTCGAGGATGCACTGGCGGACGCCAACAAGGTGCTGAACCTCACCAACGTCGAGTTGGCCAGGATGAAGCAGGAAACGCTGGAGCAGTCCAAGCGCCTCCCGCTCACACCTCAGCAGCTCATGGTGATCAAGGCGGCCGGTGCCGAGGCGCGCATCGCCAAGGGCGAGCTTGGAGCCTTCGCAGAAGACGCCGCCAAGATGGCCATTGCCTTCAACCTCCCCGCTGAGGCAGCCGGGGAGCAGATGGCCGCCTGGCGAACGAGCTTCGGCCTCAGCCAGGACGGCGTTCGCGCGCTCTCCGACCAGATCAATGCGCTGACCAACAAGATGGGCGGTAACACCGCGGCGATTTCGGAGACTATCACCCGCATCGGCCCGCTCGGGCAGGTCGCCGGTCTGGCGGGTGGGCAGATCGCGGCCATGGCCGCCACGCTGGACGCGGTCAAGGTGCCCAGCGACGTTGCCGGGACTGGCATTAAGAACATGCTGCTGGCCATGACCAAGGGCGCTGCCGCAACCAAGGCGCAGTCTGAAGCCTTCAAGCGCCTCGGGTTCTCGACCACCGACCTGGCCAAGCGGATGCAGACTGACGCGAGCGGCGCAATCACCGACGTGCTGACCCGCATCAGTCAGCTGAAGGGAGAGGACCAGACCTCGATCCTGACCGAGCTGTTCGGTTCGGAAAGCGTCACGGCCATCGCGCCGATGCTGACCAATCTCGACGACCTGAAGAAGCGCCTCGAGCTGGTCGGCGATGCCAGCGCCTACACCGGCTCGATGGCCGAGGAGTTCCTGGCCCGCATGGGCACGACTTCGGCCAAGCTGCAGATCGCGAGCAACCGGGTCGAGGTAATGAAGGTCAAGCTGGGCGACCGGCTGCTGCCCCTGATCGTCGAAGCCGCTGACCGGGTCGGCGCGCTGGCTGACCGGATCTCGGCATGGGCCGATCGCAACCCCAAGCTGGCCAACACCTTGATGATCATCGCCAGTGTGCTTGGGCCATTGTTGATCGGCCTCGGCGCGCTGGGGATTGTCGCTGGCACCGTCGGACGGGGCTGGGCCGTTTTGTCCTTTGGCTTCACCAAGCTTAAGCCTTTGCTACCCTTGCTCAAGGCTGGCTTTGGCGGCGTTGCGACCGGCATCCGCCTCGTTGGTGCAGCAATCATGGCCAACCCTATTCTGGCGATCATCGCCCTGCTCGCAGGCGCGGTGTATCTGATCTATCGAAACTGGGACACCATCGGGCCATGGGTCAAAGGGCTCTGGAATAAGGTGACCGCCTTCTTCCAAAGCGGAATTGACAACATCCTCAGCACGCTTGCTGACTTCTCCCCTCTCGGCATCCTTTACCAGGGCTTCGCCAAGCTGCTGAACTGGCTCGGCATCGACATACCGGACAAGCTGTCCACCGTTGGAAAGAACCTGCTCTCTGGCCTATGGAATGGCTTGTGGAGCCAGAAAGACTGGTTGGTCGGCAAGCTGAAGCTGCTGGCGAATCTGATCCCCGAGCCGATCCGCAAGGCGCTGGGCATCAAGTCGCCCAGCCGGGTCTTCATGCGGATTGGCGGTGACATCATGGACGGCCTCGATGAGGGGCTCGAGGCGAACGCGCGCAATCCCGTAAGCCGCGTTCGTGGCCTTTCCGGCCAGCTGACGCGCGCCATGGCCGTCGGCATCACCGCACCGGCGCTGATGGCCGCCAACCCGGCAGCGGCCAGCTCGGATCAACTTGCTCAGGCTCTGGCTCGAGGAACGCCCACACCGACCCAGCGGGCCGTCGCTGTGCCGCCGGCAACGACAGCCGCAGCGGCACCGGCCCGGTTCCCGGCGGCTGGCGCCACACCGGCAAGCGTCAACACCTACAATCTCACTATCAACGTCACCGGCTCCAACCCGGTCGACGTCGAGCGCGCCGTGCGCAGCGCGATCGAACGGATCGAGCGCGACCGCTCCGGCCGCACCTTCAGCGACAACCGATAAAGGACCGAACATGCACCTGATGGCCCTCGGCCTTTTCGTCTTCGAGATCCCCTCGCTGGCTTACAGCGAGCTGCAGCGGCGCATGGACTGGCGGCACGCCCGCTCCGGCCGGATCGGCGCACGCGATGCGGCGCAGTTCGTCGGCCCCGGCGAGGACACCATCTGCCTGCAAGGCGCAGTCTACACCGAGATTGCCGACGGCCCGGCCTCCCTCGCCTCCTTGCGCGAGATGGCCGACCAGGGCGAGGCCCTCCCGCTGGTGGATGGCAGCGGCACCGTGCTCGGCTCCTACGTCATCACCGCCCTCGATGAGCGCCAGACGGCCTTCCACGACAACGGCCGCCCGCGCCGCATCGACTTCGCGCTCGACCTGATGCGCGTGGCCGATCCGCTGGGCGAAGCAGAGGCCACGGCATGACCGAATACCGTCACAACATCCCCGACTGGCGCGTGACGCTGGAAGGCCAAGACCTGACCGGCAAGATGCGCCCGCGCCTTCGCTCGCTGTCCCTGTCTGAGAAGCGCGGCGATGAGGCCGACCAGCTCGACATCGTCCTCGAGGATACGGACGGCGGTCTTGCCCTGCCCCGCCCCGGCGCTGTGCTGACGCTGGCATTGGGCTGGAAGCAGGGCAGCGACGTCACGCCCGGCCTCGTCGGCAAGGGCAGCTTCAAGGTGGACGAGATCGAGCATTCCGGCCCGCCCGACGAGATCACGCTGCGCGCCCGGGCGGCCGACTTCACCAGCGCCATCCGCCTGCGCCGCGAGCAGAGTTGGCACGACACGACGCTTGGCAGCGTCCTGACCGACATCGCCGGGCGCAATGGCCTTGCCGCCCGCATAGCGCCTGCTCTGGCGCGCGTCGCCGTGCCGACCCTCAGCCAGAGCCGGGAAAGCGACACGGCTTTCCTGCGCCGCCTAGGGGCCGAACACGACGCTGTCGCGACGATCAAGGCCGGCTGTCTGATCTTCACCCGCAAGGGAGCCGGCACGACGCCGGGCGGAAAGCCGATTCCGCTGCTGACCATCCGTCGCACGGATGGCGATCGACACCGCTGGTCCCGCCAGACGCGGGACGAGCAGGCAGGCGTCACCGCCTACTGGCATGACAAGGGCGACGCAAAACGCCAGTCGGTGACCGTGGGAGAGCAACAAGGAGCCAAGCGCCTGCGCAAGACCTACGCTAGCGAAGCCGAGGCCAAACAGGCCGCCATTGCCGAACGTGACCGGCTGAAGCGCACGCCCGCCAGCCTTGATCTGCAGCTCGCTTATGGAAGACCGGACGCCTACCCGGAGCAGCGGGTTCGGGTGACTGGCTTTAAGCCAGAGATCAACGCCGCCACGTGGCTCATCACCGAGG
>NZ_DATBUP010000007.1:0-15270 GCF_036515995.1 Pedomonas sp.
ACCGGTTTTTCGCCCACGTCGGCGGCCTTTGCCGCCACGCTCGTCGGCAGTTTCACCATTGGTCTTCTGCTGCTCGTGCTGGTGCTCATCGGCGCGGCGCAGTTGAAGGAATTCATCACCTACGTTCCGGAGTTGATCACCCGCGTCGCCCGCCTCCTGCGGGATCTGCTGGGAGACGGGCCGTTCCGTGCATGGGCACCCTCGTTCGCGGTCACGGATCAGGGCCAGGTCAGTCCTGACGTCCTCATCGGGCAGGACGTCACCCGCATCGCCCCTTACGTCTTCGGCCTGACCGGCTCGGTCTGGAACATCGTTTTTGTTTGCCTGCTGACCCCGTTCATCGCCTTCTATCTTCTGAAGGACGGCAAGCTCCTCATGCGCCGGGCCGGGTCGTGGCTCAGCCGCCATCACGCGCTGGAGCTGAAGCTGTTCCGCAAGCGGGCCAAGCGCCGCCTGATCGACTTTGTGAAGGGCCAACTGCTGCTGTGTCTGGTCCAGTCCATCTTCCATGCGGTACTGCTCACCGCCATCGGTCTGCGCTTCGGTTTCATTCTGGGCGTGGCGACGGGAATCGCCTCTGTCATCCCGGTGCTGGGCAATTTCACATTGTTCATGACGTCCCTTATCGTTGCCCTGTTTCAGGGGGAGGGGTTCTGGCTGCCGGTGGGCGTCATCATCATCTTCGGCCTCAGCGAACTGCTGGAGACAGTGGTCCTCGCCCCCAAGCTGGTGGGCACGCGCATCAACGTCCATCCGCTGTTCATCATCATGGTGCTGGTGTTCGGCTTTGCGGTGTTCGGCATCATCGGCGCCCTGTGCGCCCTGCCATTTGCCGCCATCATGAGTACGTTCTTCGATGCGCTGGACAAGCCCAACCCCATCGAGAAGACGCGCTAAAGCAGCTTTCGAGCAGGGTGAAACACCCTGCGCTTAAGAAAGTGCGATCAGCGAAGAGCTTAGAGCCGCGATCTGATGCAATCAGATCGGAAAAGGCTCTGAAGCCCAGCCGCGGCATCAGAAAAGTGTCGGCAGCGGAACCATCTCTGCGATGAGTTGTTGTGATCTCTGCATCGATCACGGAGAATGGAAATGCTTTATTGGGCAGCCGCTTTTTTTATTATTGCGTTGATTGCGGCGCTGTTCGGATTCTCCGGCATTGCCGTTGCCTCTGTCGGCATTGCCAAGATTATCTTCTTCGTATTTTTGGTTCTGTTTCTCATTAGTCTCGTGCTGGCCCTGTTCAATCGGAAGCCGCCTGCGGTCTGACATTTTCACAGAGAAAAGAAGAGAATACCGGACACCTGCCGGTTCCGTGCGTTGACAGTCCAGGCCACCCTTTTCTAGCCTCCACCCTTGCGGCAAGGGGGAGACGCTATCGTGGCCGAATGGACGCATCATTACGCCCGTATCAACGGGCTCGACATGCATTATGTCGAACAGGGCACAGGCCCGCTGGTCATTCTGGCGCATGGGTTTCCGCACAGCTGGTTCAGCTGGCGGCATCAGATCCCGGTCATTGCCGCGGCGGGCTTTCGCGCCGTCGCGTTTGATCTGCGCGGCATGGCGGGAACAACCGGCCCGGATGACCCTGCCGGCTACGATGTCAACCACACCGTTGGCGATCTCATCGGCCTCCTTGATCATCTGGGTGAGGAGAGGGCGGTCTTCATCGGCCTCGATTTCGGCCTGTTCTCGATTTACGACCTTGCCTACCACCACCCCGAGCGCATGCACGCCATCATCGGCCTGGGCAATCCGGCATGGCCGCATGATCCGGCCCGCTCGCCCCTCACCGAAGCGGCGGACATGGCACGCCAGCATTTCTACCACATCCATTATTTCGTCGATCAGCCGGGCGTTGCCGAAGCGGCGCTGGATGCCGCGCCGCGTGAATTTCTGAAGAGGGTATTTTACGCCCTGTCTGGGGACTTTCATTACATCGATGTCTGGCAGCATCCGCCCGGCACGCCCTACCTGGAGGCCTTGCCCGAAGCGCCGCCGCTGCCCTGGCCGTGGCTGAGCGAGCTGGAGCTGGAATTCTTTGTGGAGGCTTACGCCCGCCGGGGCTTCCGGGGCGGCCTCAACTGGTATCGCGCCATGGATCTGCGCTGGGAGCAGCGCCGCCGGTTCGAAGGCGTGCCCAATCCCGTGCCATTCTATTTCCTCACCAGCGAGAACGACACCGATATGGAGGCGTTCCACGGTGAAGACCCGCTGGCCCAGCTTCCCCGCCAGTATTCGGACCTGCGCCGCGTCGAGGTTCTGCCGCGCGCCGGGCACATGCTCCAGATGGAGCGCGCGCCCGAAGTGAGCGCCATCATTGCCCAGTGCCTGCAAGATCTCAAAACCCGGGGCGATATTCCTGAATGCCCCGAGTGGCGGCGTCTGCGAATTTCCGGGCCTGGCCAGACCCAAAAAAAATGCCGTGCGCGCCTGTTGCGTGCACGGCCCTGAGCCGGTTGGCTCCTGTCAGAGTCTGTGTCTCTTGAAAGGCGCTGGCCGCCGCTCGTTCGCCTAGCGCGAGGTGACGCGCGTGCCGGCGTAACGGTTCTCGATCACTTCCACTTCGTTCAGGATCACGTCCGCCGTCTCGGCCTTTTCATTGTCGTCCTGACCCATGCGGCTGCAGATGTTGCCGCTCTCGATCAGGCCCGCCAGTGCTGCACGGGCGCGGGCGACGCGGCTCTTCACCGTGCCGATGGCCACGCCGCAGATCTGCGCGACTTCCTCATAGGACAGGCCGCCTGCGCCCACCAGAATGAGGGCTTCGCGCTGTTGCTCCGGCAGCACCTGAAGCGCGCGGTGCAGGTCGCCCAGTTCAAGGTTGCCGTCCTGGCTGGCGGAGATCACCAGCACGCGTGCGGCGCGTTCCTCGTCCCAGTCGCTGGTGAAGCGCCTGCGTCTCATCTGGGAGATGTAGCTGTTGCGGAGAATCATGAAGGTCCATGCCTTCATGGAGGTACCGGGCTCAAATCGGTCTCGTGACGCCCATGCCTTTGTCAGGGCATCCTGCACCAGATCATCCGCCGCGTCCCGCTGGCCTGTCAGGCTTCGAGCGAAGGCGCGGAGGTGGGGCAGGACCGAAATAAGCTCCGATTTGAAGTCGAATTGCAGCGCCGGTTCGGAGCTGGATGCCATTTCAACCACCTGCTACTGTTGGCCCGAACCACTTTTTTTCTCGGCCTCCTCGAGGCGACCGAGCAAAGCAGTGAATTCTTCAGGTATGGGCTCATTGAGGACATCGTCGTAAACAGCTCGAAGGCTCTGCGTAACGCGATTTACCAGCCCTGAGGTGGAAGTATATTTGGAAGCACGCGACACCCATGGGGCGCCTGCGCCTTCCTGCTTTTTGAGTTTTTGGGCCCGCCCTTCCATACTGCGCACTTGTCGTCCAACCCGCCGTGATCCACTCTGGGGTTTAACGACCTTGCTTGGCTTTGGTTCCATGATTCCTGCCTGCTTCCTGATGCAGATGAATTAACTATAAACCGAATTCGCCCCAAGTCCCGGCCAAATGCCGGGGGGCGGCCTACACGCCGGACGAACCGCGCGCGTGGAACGTGATTTCCCACAGGGAATCCTTGCGGCTGCGGCCACGGTGGTCCAGCTGCTTGCGCAGCACGTTGACCAGCTTCTGGCTCACGTCCTCCACCTTGCCGTAGTCCTGCTCCGAAATATCCTCGAGGCCGGTCAGCGTCATGGTCACGACGCCACTCAGCCGGTCGGCGCTCAGCCGCAGCACCGGGCTTATATCCTGATCGGTCTGGATATGGTTGAGCGCGCGCACCCACTCGCACACCAGCAGGGCTAGCGGCACCGCCTGGTCGATGGGCAGCTCGCACGGGCTCGTCTCCAGCCGCAGCCCCTTCACCAGCGCCGAGGCGTTGTCCTGCCCGCGCAGGCGCTCCAGCAGGTCCGAGAGGCTGTTGGCGAAGTCGATCATGTCCGTCCGCATGCCCTCGTAGAAGCGGCGGTGGACGATGGCGATGGCCAGCACCCGCTGGATCAGATTGTTGAGCTGGGAGATGTCCTCTTCCCGGCCCGCTGCCCGCGCCTCAAGGTTCAGGAGGCCGAGGATGATTTGCATGTTGTTGTTGACGCGGTGATGCAGCTCGCGCCGCAGGGCCCGCTCGCGCGCGGCCGCATGCAGCAGGTTCTGGTTGATCTCCGCAAACGAGCGCGCCATCCGGTTGAACGACACGGAGAGCGAGCGGATTTCCCGCGCCGCATGCGATTGCGGCTTGGCCCGCACCGCCAGGTTGCCGTTGGCGTAGGCGAGGAACGTCTTCTCCAGTCCCGCCATGGGCCGGGTGACGAAGTGGTGGAACAGCCACCAGATCGCCGCCAGGATCAGCAGCATCATCAGCAGCGAGCCGGCAATGCCGCTCAGCGCCACGAACAGCGCCATGTCCCGCATGGAGGCGGTGGGCGCGGCGGCCACCAGCAGCATCTCGGATTCCGCCAGCTTGCGCACGATGTACAGCCGCTCGGTGCCGTCCCGTCCCGCCAGCGCGGTCGAGGCCGTGGCGTTGGCCAGCGGGGTCAGCGCCTGCGAGGGCAGCCAGTCGCCGCTGTGCGGGTAATCCCCGGCCAGCGTCAGGTGGTGCCCGTCCTTGTCGATGAGCGCGATGGCGATCTGCGAGGGCAGGGTCAGGTCGGTGGTGGCAGAGGTGAAGGCCCGCACGTCGATGGCGGCGATGAGCTGGCCCTTGGATTCGGTGCCGTTGTCGGTGATCCACGGCATGGCGACGAGCCCGACCGGCCGGTCGCCCGGCTCGTTGGCAGGCACAAGGCTCACAAGGCTCGAGGACTGGCGGAAGGCGAACCGCTCGGGCGAGATCTCGACCGACAGGTCATCGCCATAGCGGCACACGGTCTGGCCGAGCGGACTGATGGCCTGAAAGCCCACCAGATACCGGGCAAGCGACGGGCTGGGCTGGGCTTGCGGCATGCACTCCCGCACTTCGCCGCTGCCGGCCTCGTCCAGCGCGGCGCTTCCGCCGGCGCCTTGCAGCAGCGCGCGGGTATCTTCCAGCAGACGGTTCTCGCGGGCCGATACAAGCTCGGCGGCCAGAAAGACCGTCTGCTCAAGCTGGTCGCGATAAGCATCGTAGGAGCGATTGGCGGCGTAGATCGCCAGCAGCAGGAACGGCGCAAGAGACAGGAGGATCAGCAGCGACAGCTGCTCCCGGAAGCCGAGACGCTGTCTGGGCGCGCGCGTGCGCGCGCCTTTGCCGAGGCCAACAGCCCGCCATGCCGTTTTGGGCTGCTTCTTGCGCACAAGATCTGGTGCGGTGGTCAACAGCGTCCTGCTCCCCGGGTCGTCCTGGCAATTATGCACTCGGCCCCGTCCAGCTTCGTCTTGAGTATAACAGTCTTGGTATTCTTGGCCAGAATGGTTAAGCCCATATTAATTTTAGTTATTTTACGTCTGGCAATGGTGGGGAGCCTGCCGCGTTCCAGGCTGCGCCTGTCTCGCTTGCCTGGCTCCGGCCTGCATGGCTTCGGGGCACAGCGCGGCAACCACAAGCCGGCGCGCCAGCCTTTGCTGCGGCAACCGGAAGGCGGGCACCCCGCACGATGGCTGGATCCTCTCGGTTTCAGAGTCGCCCCCCAACCAAATCCGCCCCCTGACACACCCTGACCCGACCATGTCGTCATGATCGAGCCGGTATGAAACCGCCTGCCATAGTATACGCTTTCTACGTTCAAGTAAGTCGATTGTTTTTGTTGCTTCGCTCCTGCGGCAACCCGCCTGACGGTATCCCGCGCTCCTGCTCTGCGGCGACCCGCGTTGTATCCAAATCCTCGAGGACAGGTTTTTGTTCCTTCAGGTCATCGACATGCGACCCTCCAACGCACCCGGCCATCCTGTCTCAGTAGGTAGTCCAATCACGCTGCGTTTCGAGGAACGGGGGCGGGGGTGTGGCGTTAGCCGGTCAGTCAGGGCCAAAGAGGCAGGCCTGGACCGAGGAAAGGAGTCCCCCCGTGATCACCAATGAACCGACCCATACCGCCACCGTGGAAACCGTCGACACCGGCATCGATCAGGCCATGATCGGCCGTCTGGCAGACGCTCTGTGTCAGGCTGTAGCCGATACCTTCAGCCTGTACCTCAAGACGCTGGGCACCCACTGGAACGTCGTCGGGCCGAATTTTTACGGCATCCACAAGCTGACCCAGAAGCAATATGAAGATCTCAACGAGGCGCTCGATGAACTGGCCGAGCGTATTCGCGGCCTTGGCTACCCGGTCCCGGCCGGTTTCACCGAGTTCCGTGACATCAGTATCATCGAGGTGGAAAGCGCCATCAAATCCTCAGATGAAATGCTGCGTGCCCTAATCGCGGACAACGAGGCGCTGGCCAAGCGTTTCCGTGAATTCTCCAATGTGGCGGCGGATGCACAGGACAAGTTCACCGAAGACATGCTGATCGGCCGCATCGGCGCGCACGAGAAGAACGCCTGGATGCTGAAGGCCGTGCTGGGCTGATATGGTCCGATCGGCTGGTTGCCTCTGGTTGCCGTCTCCGGCGCGTGGTTCTCCACCCGCGCCGGGAGCGGCTCTGCATCAGTCCCGGCAAATTCGCCCCCCAACAAGCGAACCTCTAGCGAATACGTCCCCCGTCTTCGTCCTCATCCTCATCGTCTTCGTCAAAATCGTCTTCAAAACCGTTGCGCTCTTCGCCGATGCCGTTGCTCAGGTCTGAGGCCTCATCACCATCGTCGTCGTCATCTTCCTCAGCATCTTCATCGGCGGAGGCGGGGTTGATGACGCTCTCGGCCAGATGGGTCAGCAGTTCGTCCGTTGCGTACACATCGTCCAGATCGGCGGAAAGAACCCTGGCGTCCTCCTTCAGCTTAAGCGCCTCGGCCAGCGCCCGCGCCGTGCCGTACCCGGCAATGCCGTAGTGAGCCATGCGCTGAACCTGCGCCACGATCACCACGTCGCGGGCGGCCTCCGTCAGCGGCTTGTCCAGCCCGTCTTCGCGCGCCTGCGCCACCAGCCCCTGCATCGCCCGGCTCCGGTCGGGCTCTTCTTCCTCGCTGTGGCGCATCAGCAGCTCGCGAATTGTGCGGTTGTGATCTTCCAGTCGCGTCACCACACCGTGCAGCAGGCTGCCAAGCCGGGCATCGCCCGCCGTCTCGGCCATCTGGGCGATCATGTCGCGCATCTGGTCGTTGGCGCTCCACATGTCCTTCAACTGGTCGACGTAAACCTCGAACAGCGTGTTGTCTTCCATCGGGGTTTGTCCTCCAAGCAAGGAGGGCGGAACGGAGTGATCCGTTCCGCCCCCTGTGACGTTGCCCGGGCAGGGCCCGGGCAATCGCCCGACGCTTCGTTCCGGTTATTTCCGTTCAGAAGTGCCCCGGCTGCCGGAGGTCGAAGACGACTTTTCCGAGCCGGAAGATGTGCTGCGGCTGGTCGAGGCGCTGCGGCTGGTGCCGGAGCTGGACGACAGCTGTGCGTTGTCGGACCCGGAGTCCGTGTCATCGCCCAGACCGCGGGAGCCGGACTGCTCCGAGGACCCGCTGCTGCCGGCCTGCGTCGAGCCCGACATGGATGAGCCAGCGGTGGACTGGCTACCATAGCCGGACTGGCTACCGGAGGACGGGCTGCCGGATGTCTCACCCGTCGTCGACAGGCCTGACATCGAGGACGACGAGCCTGCACCCTGCTGGCCCGAACCCTGACCCATCGAACTCTGGCTGCCCGAACGCTGGCGACGCCAGTCGTCGAACTCGGAGCTGAAGCGCTTCTGCCGCTCCTTGCGCCACTCGTCATAGTCCTGGTCGAAGGCCTTCAGCTGGCTTTCGCGCCAGTGGTGATAGTCTTCGTCCGCATGGCCGCGGTGAGACTGCTGCTGGCCTCCATAGCCGCTCTGGCCGCTGAAGCTGCTCTGGCTGCCGTAGCCCTGGCTGCCGTACTCCTGGCGACCGCCGCCGAAACCGGCGCTCTGGCTGCCGTAGTCCTGGCTGCCGGTGTAGCCATGGCTGCCGCCGCCGCCGCTGATGCCGCCGGCACCCATGCTGCCGCCGCCGATGCCAGCGCTGCCCAGACCGCCGTAACCCTGACCGTAGCTCTGGCCGCCATAGCCCTGACCACCCTGGCCCTGACCATAGCTCTGGCCGCCGCCCATGTGGTGGCTGCCCATGTAGCCCGGGCTGTAGCCGCCATAATTCTGGCTCTGCCAGTTCTGGCCGGTGCCAAGCCCACCGTAGCCGTAGCCGCCCTGACCGGCGGAGCTGCCGCCGTAGCCGCCGCCTCCGCTGAAGCCAGTCTGACCCTGGCCATAGCTCTGGCCCTGACCATAGCCCTGGCCTTGGCCAAATCCACCCTGGCCACCGGAGCTGGCGCCGTAGCCGCCATGGCCGTAGCCACCCTGGCCATAGCTGCCCTGACCGTAGCCGCCCATGGTGGAGCTGCCCATGCCGCCGTAGCCATGGCCACCCGACGTGCCCGAGCCGCCGCTCATGCCGCCGTAGCTCTGGCCACTGTAGCTGCTGCCGCCGATGCCGCTCGGGCTCTGACCGTAGCTGCCGGTGCCGCCGCCCATGCCGCCCTGGCTCTGGCCGCCGAAGCTGCCCTGGCCGCTCTGGCCGCCGTAGCCGCCCTGACCGCCATAGCCACTCTGGCCGCTCTGGCTGCCGAAACCGGAGCCGTAGCCGCTGGCATAGCCTGCGCCGCCGTAGCTCTCACGGCCGTAACCCTGACTGCCGTAGCCGCTCTGGCCCGCGCCGCCGTAGCCGCCCGTGCCGTAGGTGCCCTGCTGCTGGCCGCTCTGGCCACCGAACCCGCTCTGGCCGCCTTGGCTGAAGCTGCCATAGCCGCTCGGGTTGAAGCTGCCGAAGCCCGGCTGGCTGCTCTGGCTGCTGGTGCCCTGGAAGCCATAGCTCTGGCCCACTGCGCCCGCGCTGCGGCTTTCGCCAGGAAGCCCGCTCTGGGTGCCGAAGCCGCCGCTTCCGGTGAAGCCGCCGTAGCTCTGGCTGCCATAGGTGCCGTAACCGCTGCCTTGATTCTGGCCGCCCTGGCCTGCGCCGCCGTAGCTCTGGCTGCCATAGCCGCCATAGCCACTGCCCGGGCTGTACTGGCTCTGGCCATAGCTGCCCTGGCCTTGGCCTTGGGTGTAGTGGCTCTGGCCGTAGCCGCTCTGTCCCGGCTGGCCATAGTTTTCGCCGGCCGTGCCGCCGCCATAGGTGCCGCCCGTGGACTGGCCATAGCCGCTCATGCCGGTCTGGCCGTAGCTGCCGGCAGCCTGTCCATAGCCGCCCATGCCGCCGCCCAGAGTGCCGCCGCCGGCCATGCTCTGGCCAGAGGAGAAGCTCTGGTCGCGCTCGCTCTGATTGAAGTCGCCCGAGCCGAAGTCCTGGCGCTCACGGTGGCTGTAGCCGCCCTGAGTGCTGCTGCTCTGGCCTTCCTGGTTCGATCCGCTCAGCTGGTCCTGTCCGTAGGTGCCCTGCTGTCCGTGCGACTGGCCCTGCGACTGGCTGGCCGAGGTCGAGCCCGGTGTGCGATGTTCTTCCGACTTGCTGCCGCCGTACTGATCCCGCTGGCTCATAATCGTCTCCTGATGATTTTCCGGGGGTGGAGGTTTTGGAAAAACTAACGCGGCTGGCGCGGGCCTCGTTCCAGCCGATACCGCCTGCACCCGGGTTAAACGGCGGATATTCGGCAACGCTCCGGCGCGTTGCGGCAGGCCGAAAAAATAATGGTACGGCCAAAGAAGTTTTCGCGCCCAACTTGGCTAGCGGGGCAGGCGCCTGCTGCGCGTGAAACCACGGCACACACACATGAAAAGGGCGGCCCTTGAGGGCCGCCCTTTGGCTCTGCTTTTTTTACGTTTTACGCCAGCCTTTCCCCGCGCTGCTTCTGGCGGGCCACCCTCCGGCATCTTCTCGATCAGGGTGTCGTCCCGGCAATCGAGGCGGGCGGCGTATCGGGCAGGGTAGTCCCCATTGCCGTGGCCGCTGCCGTTGCCGCGGCCTTGGCCGCAACGCTCGCCGCACGATCCACATAAGCGCCGGCCGTATCCGCCAGACGCTGGGCGGAACGTTGTCCCAGTCGCGCACTCCGCTTGGCGACGTCGCGCTGCTGCACGTCGCTGTCCCGTGCCGCACCCTGCTTGCGCAGCTGCGCCACCAGCTTTTCCAGGCGCGGCAGTTCAGCCTTCAGCTCATCCATGGTCAGCGCCGAGCGCTGCAGCTCCGGGCTGGCCGCCTCCAGCAGCTGCCAGGCCTGCCCGAAGCTGGGGGAGGCCCACGCGGTGCGCAGCTGGGTCGGTGTAATCTTCAGCGTGGTCGCCCAGGTCAGCGGCAGGGCGGCCGGCCACAGCCCCCGCAGCGTCCTGCGCCATTCGGCGCGCTTGCAGGCCATGGCCACCGGCTCCAGCAGCGGATCGCACGGCAGCTCCGGGCAGTCGGCCCGCGCCTTCAGCGTTGCCGCCATGCCGCCGTCGGCACGCCCGGCAAGGCGGCTGGAGGTGTAAGCGATCACATCCCGCGGGAAGCGCACGCGGGCGTTGCTGCGCTCCAGCGCCGCAATGAAGGCCCGGTCTTCGCCGCAGGGGATGGGCGGCACGCCGCCGCACTTGTGGTACGCCTCGCGCGTTGCCGCAAGGCTCGCGCCGAGAGTGATCATGTGGCACGGCACCGGATTGTGCGGCTGCGGGTCCAGCGTGGCGTACAGCTCCGCCAGCAGGTCTTCGTAGCGGCATTCCACGTCGGTGCGGTCCTTGAGCGCCTGCGGCCAGTCGCTCTTTTCCGCCGGGTTGTGCTGGACGAAACCGCTCACCGCATCCGCGCCGGTGGCAATGTGCTTGCGCGTCATCGCCAGCCAGTCGGTCGTCACTACCGCATCGGCGTCCGTTGTCAGCACAATGCCGTGCGGGGCGGCCAGCCGCGCCGCCGCGTCCATGGCCAGTTTGCGCGCCATGCCGGCATGGGCCAGGTTCCTGGGCAGCTTGATGTCGGTAAAATAAACATCATGCTTCAGGTTGGCCTCCAGAGAACGCAGCACCGTCAGCGTGCCATCGGTGCAATTGTTGAGCAGCAAGACGATGGCATAATCATCGGTCGGATCGGCCTGATGATCGAGCAGCTCAAGGCTGCGCGCGATGTAACGTTCTTCGTTGTGAACTGGAACGCCAATGACGGCGGAATATTTCTTCTGTTCCGTCCAGTGCGAAATATGCGCCAATTCGAGGAGGGGCATTGACGATTAATCCTTTTACAACGGGGGTAGGACAGTGAAAGCCTACCTGTCCTTCGTGTTCCAAACGCGATAATTTGCCCACGGTTCCGTTGCCAGAACGGTACGTCACGAACCTCGGCAGGTGGCGGAATTTGGCGGGTCGAGGCACCGGGTGCGGCCCCGCTCGGGAGTGCTCCAATGCGCCCGCTCGTGCACGCCTGTCTCTGGGTCAGTCTCGTACTGTACTAAGGGATGGGAACCGGAGCGCTGCGGTTCAAGCCCTGCGCTGCGCCCTGTCGCGTGGGGTCATGGCCGCAAGGTCGCGGCAACACGTCGAATCCGTATGCAAAACGTGCGGAAACTTGCCAAAACCGTGCACAGACACGACAAAAACGTGCAAAAACGTGCACATGTGTTCCAAGCCGGTTCTCGTGCGTTATCTTCTTGAACAGGCAAAGGAATTTCAGCATGTCTGATGCCATGGGCAGCATTCTGACCAGCCCCGGCCGCATTCTCTGGCCGGATATCGGGCTCACCAAGCAGGGCCTTCTGGACTACTACGAGGCGGTCTGGCCGTGGATGGAGCCGCATCTCATCAACCGCCCCATCGCCCTGTTGCGTTGCCCTCAAGGCATTGACTCCGAATGCTTTTTTCAGAAGCACGCCAGCCAGTCCCTGCCCGCCGGGCTCCGCACCGTGACGCTGGACGAAGCCAATGCCGCCGCCCCGGTCATCGATGATTTCGCCGGCCTTGCCGGCCTTGTGCAACTGAGCGCGCTTGAGCTGCACCTCTGGTCTGCCCCCGCCAGCAACATCGAACACCCCGATCAGTTGATTTTCGATCTCGATCCCGATCCTGGGATACCTTGGAAATCAGTGATCAAGGCCGCGCTTCTGATCAAGGAAGAGATTGAGAACATGAAGCTTTCGCCCTTTGCAAAAACTTCGGGCGGCAAGGGTTTGCACGTTATTGCACCCCTTGATGGCACGACGGAGTGGGAGGAAATCCGGCAGTTCGCCCAAGGGTTTTCCAAGAAACTCGCGGAGGAAAACCCCCAGTTGCTCACTGCCCGCTCGGCAAAAGACGAACGCGAGGGCCGTATTTTTCTCGATTACTTACGAAATGGCCGCGGCACCACTTCAATTGCTACCTACTGCCCCCGCGCCAGAAAGGGCGCGCCCGTCGCCACGCCCATTTTGTGGGAAGAAGTCGAAGCGGGAATAATGCCGAACGCCTTCAATGTTTCAAACCTCCCGGACCGGCTGAAGTCGATGCAGCAAGACCCCTGGCATGGGTTTGACGCTGCCCGCCGTGCTTTGCCGCGCCAAGACTTCGCGTGAGTTGATTTTACTTGGAGGGAATGATGGATATCTCGCCGTTCGTTTCGAGAACGGCGTAACGGATCTGCTCCAGACGCTCCAGGCCGTGCTTCAGGCGGGCGGATTCCATGATGTCCGACAGGTCGACACGGGCCTTGCGCATGGCGTCCACTTTGAATTCCCCGTTGTCGATTAGGATGGTTGGTACCCCTTGGATATAGGCGTCTATTCTGCGGAACCGCAGACGCAACAGTGAGAGGCCGACATCAACCGTCACCAGTGTCACGAATACCAGAACGGCGTTGGTCAGGGAGTAATCATCCCCAATCAGGGCCTGCTGTACGGATTCGCTGATTATCAGCAGAACCACCATGTCGAAGTTGGTGATATTTCCCAGGCTGCGCCGGCCAGCAATACGAAAGACGATGAGCAGCGCCACGTAAATGGCAATGGTGTTCAACACCGAAGACATGCTCGTCACCTCATGGCAAGACCAGGGGATAATGGGTTGGCAGGGCCTGCCCGTTCACGCGGGGTGCAAATTCCAGCGGGCCAATCTGACGCGGACGAACTGTCATGCTGACTGTCGCCCGGTTATGGGGCGCGGCAAAGACAAAGGTGTGCGCCTCTGGTCCGCTGAAGGCAACGATAGGGGTCGGTTGGATATTCTGAAGCCTTGCTGCCTCCATATAGCTTGAAGGCAGGGCGAGGGTGGCGCGTCCACCTTTACTCGGTATTTCGAAGCTGACAGTGGCATCTCCGCCCCGGCGCACCACTAGGTCATAGGTCGTGACCGCCTCGCCGGATCGCGCCGTGACGGAAACCAAGGGGCCATTGCCGAGAAGACCAAGAAATCCGCAGACGCAGAACAACAGCATGATCCACCAGCCGACCCGCTGAACCCGCCATGTGGCGCGCTGGACGTCCATCTGTTGATGGAGTTCCTGAATGCGGCGGGGCGAGTCTAGGATCGGATCGGTAGCCATCACCTCGCGGAACGCTGATGCCTGGCTTCTGTTCCGCTAAGGTCATGACATGCAGAGATAGCTGTTGCGCATAACGAAAGTGCTCCGCCTCATTGAGGCGGAGCACTTTGCCGAATTTCGGTTTGTCGACCCGGCGTAATTACTGGTTGTTCTGCGGGGTCGTCGTCGTTGTCGTGGTGGTGCTGCCATCAGGCGCGGTCGTGGTCGTGCCTGCAGCGTCGTCCTGGGCGCGCTCAACGTCGGCCTTTTCTTCCAGAACGTCGGCCTGCTGTTCGCCCGCCTCACGTGCCTGATCGGCCTGATTTTCCAGCGTATTTGCACGCTGGTCAGCCGGGTCCGGCATCGTGGTCGTATCGGTCGTCGTCGTGTCAGTTCCGCTTTGGTTGGCGCCCTGATCACAAGCGGCAACAAGGAGCAAAGCAGCAACCGAACACAAAGGGAGAAGAGTCTTTCCCATAACAGCCTCCAGATGGTTAACCGCAGCTAAAACATTCTGTGGGAGAAAAAGTTCCGCTAAAACGGGTCGTTACAGAATGATTATGTGTCAAAAAAATATTTTATTATCAATAACTTGGCACGTTCAGTTGGTGTTCATCATTACAGGCGCGTGCGCTTTAATTAATGCTGAAAAATAGCGCATATTTCATCGTGCTTTAGATAAGGCCATGCAATCTGGCAGATTGACGTGGCAAGTAGAAAACAAAAGATTTTTTCCTGTCGATGCGCCTCTAAAGAGGAGCCGCTGCATCCAATGGAAAAGGACGCAGCGGCTCCCAGCAATTAAAGCCGATTTGAAACGGAGGATTACTGGTTCATTTTTTGAATCTGCTCCAGATGCTGCTGAAGCTTTGGAAGTGTTTCAGCGGCGAACTGGCGTAGCCGCTCGTCGGTCCCCGTTTCCGAGTAGGTCTGGTAGAGTTGCACCGCCATCTGATGGGCCTCAAGCTGAGCCGTGGCATAGAGCTTGTCGAACTCTGCACCGCTCGCTGCCGTCAGATTTTCGATCTGGCGGCGCTGCTTGGGTTCCATTTCCACTTTTTCACCAGGGGCCTGGCCCGCGCCCCGTGCGACGGAAACAAGTTTCTGATCGGCACGGGTGTGATCATCGATCATCATGCGCGCAAAGTTCTTCAGCGCAGGCTGTGTCGCCTTGTCCAGCGCCAGCCGGCTGCTTTCGATCTCGAAAGCGTTACTGGCACGCGCCGTTTCGATGAAGGTCGCAACAGACATGGACTGTCCTGTCTGCATGCGGCCCGGCGTGGCGCCGCCACCTGGAGGGGTCGGCGTCGTTCGGGTGGCCGAACTTCCGGGCGACTGGCCTCCGGATTGAGCATAAGTCTGACCTTGATCGGCAGACGCCTGCCATGCAGCAAACATGCATGTGGTGATGATCGCGATACTTGTCGTTCGTTTCATCATCAAAGCCCTTCGTGCAGGAAATCGTACGAGGCCGCAGTCGGCTGCCGATTTCGGGTCAATAAAGGTTACTTGGTGCGGATCTCGACGCGGCGGTTCTGCGGTTCGCGAACACCGTCGGCGGTGTTAACGAGCGGCCGGGATTCGCCGAACGCCTCGACGCTGATGTTGCCGGACGCAATGCCCTGCCGCTGCAGGTAATTGCGCACCGCTTCAGCACGGCGCTTCGAGAGGCCTTCGTTATACTGGTCGGTACCCGACCGGTCAGCGTGACCTTCCACCACGATGGACGGGTTGCCGCCCTGGCGGAACTTCTCAACGGCCTGCTGGAGGACGTTGGTCGCCTCCGGCGTCAGAC
>NZ_DATBUP010000008.1:0-30341 GCF_036515995.1 Pedomonas sp.
TGCGAAGCTCGGCGGATACTTGGCGCGAAGTCATGATCCCCCTCCCGGAAATATCGTGATGTGGAGAGGGTGGCGGCGCCTCCTGGATATGTCGGTGGGCTATAATCTCGCTATCAAAGATGTGGGTAATTGAAAGCTCCAAACCACGCTTACGGATACCCGCTAGTGGATTGATTCCAACGTTTGGTGCCCGCGGCGCACTGCTGCGATGATCTCGTCTGGGCCGGCTCTCCAGATGAAGGGGCGTGGATCCTGATTGTGTTCCTTGACGAAGCGGTTGATGGCGGCCTGCAGATCGACAACGGAAAGTAAGACGCCGTTTTTCAGGCGCCGCCGGGTGAGCTTGCCGAAGAAGCCCCCGACGGCATTCAGCCATGAGGAGGATGTGGGCACGAAGTGGAAGGTCCAGCGTGGATGCCTGCCAGCCAGGCGCGGACCTTGGGTTGCTTGTGTGTCGCGTAATTATCGAGGATGACGTGGATGGCCTTGTCTGCGGGCATCTCAGCTTCGATGGCGTTCAGGAAGCGAATGAACTCCTGATGCCAATGTCGCTGCATGTTTCGGCCGATGACGGAGCCATCCAGGACATTGAGTGCGGCAAACAGGGTCGTGGTCCCGTTGCGCTTGTAATCGTGCGTCATGGTCGCTCCGCGGCCGCGCTTCAACGGCAAACCCGGCTGGGTGCGATGCAGGGCCTGGATCTGGCTCTTCTCATCCACGGACAGCACGATGGCGTGGGCAGGCGGCGAGACATAAAGCCCGATGACATCGTGAAGCTTCTGGGCGAAGGCCTTGTCATTGGACAGCTTGAAGCTGCGCCACCGATGCGGCGCAAGCCCGTGATCGTGCCAGATCTTCACGACCGACGAGGCTGCAATGCCAACGACTTTGGCCACTGCCTGTCAATGCCGAAGTAATTTTACCCGGATCGGGGCTCTCCCGCAATCTCGGTGCAACCTGAAGGCGCCCATTATCATTTGCTGCCTGAACGTCAGGGAGCCAGTGTCGAGCCATGCCCAAACGCGTCCTGCCTTTTATCCCTCCGTCGTTGGTGGTTGAGAATGTTGAGCAAGCGATGGTCGGGATCGTTATCCGTTGCCGGCCCCGAACGGGAGCGGCGAACTGCTCATGCTGCGGCCAGGCATCAAACAGACTGCACAGCCATTATGAGCGGCGAATGGCGGATTTGCCATGGCAGGGCCATCGGGTGAGGATACACCTGCGCGTGCGCCGCTTGCGGTGCGACAACTCCTTATGCGCACGACAGATCTTTGCTGAGACGGCCAGCGACGTCGTGGAACCTTATGGCCGCCGATTGCGGCGGCTCTCTAACGTTCTGCGCTGGGTCGGCCTGGGCCTGGGAGGCGAGGCCGGGGCCCGGCTCCTGGACAGGCTGGGCATGCCGGCCAGCGCCGACACCCTTCTTCGTGTGGTGCGCACGCCAGACCGGCCGTCCTGTTCCACGCCGCGTGTTCTCGGTGTGGACGACTGGGCATGGCGCAAGGGGCAGCGCTACGGGACAATTTTGGTCGACCTTGAGACCAACGAGATCATCGATCTGTTGGCCGACCGCGAGGCTGCAACGCTTGCCCGGTGGCTGACCGAACATGCCGGGGTCAAGGTCATCGCGCGGGATCGTGCCGGAGCCTATGCACTTGGGGCCCGAGAAGGAGCCCCGGAGGCTCAGCAGGTCGCCGATCGCTGGCATCTGCTGCGTAACTGCTCCGAGGCGCTTCTGGATGTCCTGGAGCGCGGCCACCGCGTGGTTCGGGAGATTGGCAAATCCCTGGCTGATCAGAACATGCCCTGTCGGGAAAGCCCGTCAGGGGCGTATCGTGCCAGCAAGGCTGCGCGCCTGCAGACGGAGCGGCGGCATAGACGCAGAGCCCTGTTCGATCGGGTGATGGAGTTGAGCCGCCTGGGCTGGAGCCAGTTGGCGATCAAACGGGAACTGGGGACCGATCTTAAAACCATCCGGAAATGGCAGAGAGACAAGGCGCCCGGGTCCTGGGAGCGCACGGTCTTCAAGCCTGATGCGGTGGAGCCCTTCGAGGAGTATCTGCGTCAGCGGTGGGCACAGGGATGCCGGAACGCGACCCAACTCTACCGCGAGATATGCGGACAAGGATACCAAGGGAATGCCAAGGCCTTCCGCTGCTGGGTGAAGGTCAGACTGCGCGAGGGCACGCCCGCTCCGACCTCGCGGCCGGCGACGCCCCGGCAAGCCGCCCGGCTTGTGACGAAGGAGCGGGATATGCTCGCGCAGCCAGACCGGGAATTCGTCCAGGCCCTGTGCACAGCATCGCCGGAGATCACCAGGGCGGCCGGTCTGGCGCGCCGCTTCCAGGCCATGATCCAGACCCGGGACAGCGATGCCCTGGCCGGATGGCTGGAGGACACGCTCATGAGCCCGCCGGCATCCCTCGCTCGAGGCCTACTGCGCGATGTCGACGCCGTTCGTGCCGCATTGAGCCTGCCCTGGAGCAGCGGTCCGGTCGAAGGCAAGATCCACAAGCTCAAACTTATCAAGCGGTCCATGTATGGCCGCGCCGGCCTCGATCTCTTGCGCGTCCGGGTCATGGGCAGTTGAATTGCACCGAAAGTGCGGGAGAGCCCACTTCTGCGGAGAATTACACGCCCAGTGACACACCGCGGCCAAGGAACAAGGCGGCACGCCGTCAGACCGAGCGGCAACATCACCGCCGATCGATCTTCGATCAGGTCATGGAACTGACCCGCCTGGGCTGGAGCCAACTGGCGATCCAGCGCGAGCTGGGGCCTGCTCTCAAGACCATTCGAAAATGGCAGAGGAACAAGGCTCCAGGCTCATGGGTACAAAAGAGGTATAAGCCCAGCACGATCGAGCCCTTCGAAGACTATTTGTGCCAACGCTGGGCGCAAGGATGCCGGAACGCGGCCCAACTCTACCGTGAGGTAAGCGAACAGGGGTACTGAGGGAACGTTAAGTCCTTCCGCCACTGGGTGAAGGTCAGGTTACGCCAGGATGCGCCGCCTGCTCCGAGTCTGGAAGCAGTTCCCATGAACCAACCCTGGCGACCGCCATCGCCCCGTCAGGCAGCGCGGCTTCTGACGGCGGACCGATGCACGCTTGCGCAGCCAGATCGAACCTTCGTCGAGGCGCTTTGCAAGGCATCGCCGGACATCGCGCGGGCGACAGGTCTGGCGCGCCGCTTCCAGGCCATGATCCAATTCCGAGACAGTGGTGCGCTGGTGAGCTGGCTGGAAGAAACACTCACCAGCCCGCTGGCGTCCCTTGCGCGGGGCCTTCTCCGCGATATCGATGCGGTTCGTGCTGCACTCACCATGCCCTGGAGCAGCGGACCGGTCGAAGGCAAGATCAATAAGCTCAAACTTATCAAACGATCCATGTAAGGCCGCGCTGGTCTCGACTTGCTGCCTGCCCGGGTTACAGGCAACTGAGTTGCACCGAGATTGCGGGAGAGCCCCGATCCGGGTAAAATTACTTCGGCATTGACAATGCTCTTGCGCTCGCCTGGGGCGATCAGGCCGGTCACGTAAAGCGGGCACATCCGCTGTTGGGCCGGATAGAGGAGCCGCTTCAGAAACGGTGCCAGCCACACCTGCAGTTCTTCTGCCACTCAAAGCCATCCTGTGCCATGAGAACCTCCATTGCCCCCATGACCGCTCAAACTCACCCAGCTGATGTCAGTTCCCGACCTTTGCCAAAGTAGTGCTATGCTCCGGAGGCAAAGCAGGCTGGCGGAACAGAAGGCCAATGCCGAGACCCAAAATCGCGCCGCCAAGACCACTTGTCAGGACGTGGCCTGCAACAATAGTCAGCCCCGTGAGAAGAAAAATATCGAAAGCCAGGACATGCGTTATGGCTGATGCAGGTCGAAATGAAACTGATAAGGCGCGCTTTATGACACAAAGCCATAGGATAACCGTAATGCTGAAGCCGAGCAGTCCGTAAACAAGACCAATATCGAAAAAATCACTTTCGACACCTTGAGTAACACCGGAAAACAGGCCTACAGCATCTCGTGCGCCAGCCGCGCCCGCGCCGATCAACCATTCATAGGGCCGATAAATTTCGCTAAAAGCCGACCAACCGTGCACGAAGAAATCGAGACGGCCGCTGAAAAGTGCCGATACGACGTCGCCGCCGTGATATTCAATGACATCAAGAAAGCGCTTAACAATTCGGACTTCATTCCAATCTATTACAAGTATTAGTACACTAGCCGCGAGCAGGCCAATCATGCCGAATAACCATGGCAACGGGCTGCGTCCGTTCAGCAAGGCGCGCGCAGCATAGGCCGCGGTCGGGAGGAGCACCCCCAGCATTGCACCTTTAGTTAGCAAAAGTGCCGCACTGTAAAAGCCACTGGCCAGAACCAGAGACCACCATAGGCGTTGTTTGGCATTCTCACTTCGAGCAATTGCATCGGCAATGAAGCCGCTTCCAACAAGCATGATCAAGCTAATGCTGTTAGCGGATCCTTGGATCATCAGTCCCGAGGACCCCAATCCACCATAGGTTACGTACTCAAAACCGGTCAGATGACCAATCGCAATCGCGAAAGCATAAGCAGCAAAGCTGAAGCGAATAACGCGCGCACCGTTTCTCAGTAACGGAGCTTGGACGTCTGCAGTGGCAATATAGAAAAATACGACGAAAATCAGAACGAGTTTGAACACATAGGTGCCACCGTAAATGAACTCTCCAAGGCTTTGATGTTGTATCATGGCAATGGCTTCGCTCAGCGCAAAGACCAAAGTAATGACGCCCCCCCCTATTAATACCGCAAATTTCTGCCGCTTCCAAAGAAGGTAAACTAAAAATAATAGCAGAATGCCGCGAAAGGCCATGCCAGGCAACAAAGTGACCAACTTTTGCTCGCTATCATAGCCGGTCGAGAGTCCAGCCGCCATGGCGAGTGCGCCCACGCTGATATCGGCCAGCGGCGTGAGTAAAAACAGTGCAAATACGACCCACTCAAGCAACGCTGTGATTCCAGCTGTATGTCGTGAGTGGGTGATGACGCCACCCGTTGTTGCAAGGGTATTCACAGTAATTACTCTAGGGCTCCGAATACGGGTAACAGTTTTCCACGGATTGCTCGTCTAGATGAGCGGATCAAGGCCACGATGATGCCAAGAAAAATGCCAATCACGCCAGAGCCGATCATAATCATCAGCACCTTGGGCGATGACGGGGCTGCGGGAGCAACTGCAGATTCCAGAACCTGAAATACATATGCTGTCTGATTCGAGGCGAGCATTTGATCTTCTATCTGCCGTTGAAGCAGTACAGTAATCGTATGCCTCACATCGGAGTTAGCAGTGTTCTGAAGTTGTGCGGACAAATACTTTATGTTAGATGAGGTCTTTTCTAAGCTCATGACGCGCAATTTTTGATCCATCATCGAGACGACAGAGTTGGCTACCACGGCGGCAAGATCAGGATCCGGGAGTTCTACCTCAATCCAGTAAATTCCAACCTCTGGCTGACTGCCAGCGGAGAAGATCTGATTTTTCCACTTATTAGTTGCATGCCAAAGATCGCCGACAGCACAGGCGCGTACTGTGTTATCGCTGGCTTTCATAGAACACGTCGGTAAAATATAGTGATTGAATTTTGGGTGCTTTTCCAGGATCAGCCGGACAAATTCTCGGGTCTTGGCTAGTTCAAGGGCAATCTCGGCGTTACCTGCATTTTGTCCTTTTCCAAGAAGGCCCCCAAAGCCAGATATTGCTGAGGAAATAGCTCCATTAACAGTAGGCTGTTCTTGGCGATCATTGACAGGTATGAGCGTGGTTTTGGCCGTGTAGAGACGGTCAGCTGTGTAACTGTGAACGGAACCAATCAGAAGGCAGAGTGCCGTAATGGCTAATATGAGTACACGTTGTCTCAAGACGTCGTAAAAAATCTCAGCCAAGTACAAGGGAGGGCCGAACTCTGTACTTACTTGGCTTTTGCCGCTCATCTCGCTCTCCGGAAGCTGCAACTAAAAGACCTTAGAACCCAGGTCGGATTGGAAGCGGATAGCGTATCAGGCTGCTGCACGAAACAAAAATATGCCAGCGAAAGCGGGCAAAGGCTGTGCGCGGCCGTCAAATTAGGTAGGCTTATGGAGCTAGCAGAAAATTGCCCCGTTGGCCACTCTTGGAGACAGAATTCGTCTGCTATAATAGCATCTGAGACTCCAGTGATAATAAAAAAAGTAGGTTTTCCCTGGTGCTATGCAGGCACTGATACGGTAATAATCGCTCACAGTTATAATAGAATTTGAACTGCGGAAAAAATTATGCGCGTCCTTACAGTTTTCGGTACTCGTCCTGAAGCGATTAAGATGGTTGCGGTGGTCAAGGCGCTGGAGGCTGCTCCCGAAGTCACCCATGCTGCTTGCGTGACCGGCCAGCACCGGGAAATGCTTGATTCTGTTCTGTCACTGTTTGACATTCAGCCCGCGTTTGATCTCAATATCATGAAGCCGGGGCAGGACCTCGCCTACATGACTAGCGCCGTCCTGCAGGGAGTTGGGGAGGCAATTGACAACTTCCGCCCCGATTGGGTTATTGTCCAAGGGGATACGACCACGGCTTTTGCAGGGGCTCTGGCCGGCTTTTATAAGAAGTGCCGGGTGGCTCACGTGGAGGCGGGGCTGCGTACGGGTAATCTTTATTCGCCGTGGCCGGAGGAGGCCAATCGCAGGCTGGTCGCGCCGCTGGCCACGCTGCATTTTCCGCCGACCCAGAAGGCAGGCGATAACCTGCGTCGAGAAGGGGTTAATGAAAATAACCTTTTTGTCACTGGCAATACAGTCATCGACGCGCTGCAGCTTGTTGCGAACCAGCTAGAAAAGGATGCTAACCTGCAAACTCAGCTGGCCGCTCGGTTCAGTTTCCTTGACCCTTCAAAGCGGCTGGTGCTCGTCACCGGGCACCGCCGCGAGAATCTTGATGGTGGTCTTGAGCGAGTATGCCAGGCTCTTGCGGACATCAGCCGGGAGAGGGAAGATGTGGAGTTCGTTTATCCTGTCCATCTGAACCCGAATGTACAGCAGGTGACGCGCACGGTACTTGCGGGCTGCAATGCTGTGCACCTCATTGAGCCGCAGGATTACCTGCCGTTTGTCTATCTGATGCGCCGATCGTACCTCATCGTTACTGATTCCGGCGGTATCCAGGAAGAAGCGCCCGGTCTCGGCAAGCCGGTTCTGGTCACGCGGGACACGACCGAAAGGCCCGAGGCGATTGAGGCGGGCACCGCGCGCCTTGTCGGCACGTCGAGCGAAGGTTTGAAAGCCGCTGTCACCAAATTGCTGGATGATGCGCAAGCCTATAAGGCCATGGCACAGGCGAGAAATCCATTCGGTGATGGGCAGGCTGCGCGACATATCGTCGAGCGGTTGCTGGTGCACGGCTGATCACTTCCCCGTGGGCTTTGCTCGCCCTATCTTCTCACTGAAACAGCAGGCGCGAAAAGTCAGCGGACAGCAATTGCGCCTGGCCGGAAGCGAGAGTGGGGCCGAGATGAACCACGTCACTCTGGAGGATGGATGCCGCCTTGCGTGGCGCATGGAGGGGCCTGAGGCCGCGCCGGTCGTCGTGCTCGCCCATGCGCTCGGGGCGTCGTCCGCCATGTGGCAGCCGCAGGCCGACAGTCTCACCGATCAGTTCCGCGTCCTGCGCTATGACAGCCGCGGACACGGCGCGTCAGACGTCACGCCCGGACCCTATACCATCGAACGGCTGGGGCGGGATGTGCTCGGCCTGCTCGATGCGCTCGGTCGCCAGCAGGTTGCGTTCTGCGGCCTCTCCATGGGCGGCTTTGTCGGCCAGTGGCTGGGCGTCAATGCGCCGGAGCGGCTGAACCGGCTCGTGCTTGCCAACACGACGGCCTACATGGGCCCGCCGGAGGCGTGGATCGTCCGTATCGAAACTGCACTTCAGCAGGGCATGCCCACCATTGCGGACGCCGCGCTCGAGCGTTGGTTCACGCCTGCCTTTCGCGCGCACAGGCCAGAGACGGTGAACGCCATCCGGCAGATCATCCTGGCCAATGACCCGCTAGGGTATGCCTCCTGCGCCGCCGCCATCGCGGTGATGGATCAGCGGGAGAGCCTCCGGCAGATTACCGTACCGACGCTCGTTCTCGGCGGCAGCGAAGATCCCGCAACGCCGGTGTCTTGCGCCGAGGAGCTGCACGCGGCCATTTCCGGCAGCAGGCTGGAAATTCTGCCGTCAGCCCATCTCTCGAATATCGAGCAGGCAGAGCGGTTCAACGCCCTTTTGCGCACGTTCCTGACCTGATGTCACACACCCGCGGGCGGGGAAGGGGACAGAGGCGGCCTTTGCCTCGCGCCGTTCCGCGCCATATGGAAAGGCAACTGGTTGCAACTGCTTGCGGAGGCTTCCCGCGCTGTGCCTGTGTCTTCCCCCGTTCTCGTTGCAGACATCGGCGGCACCAACGCCCGGTTTGCGCTGGCACACATTTCCTCGCCCGGTGCCTCGGGGCTGGTGCCCCAGCTCACTGATGTGCGCCGCTACAAGGCGGCCGACTTCCCTGCCTTCAGTGATGCCCTGCGTCGTTACCGGGAAGATGCGGGGCCAGATGCAGCGCGCGCCCAACAGGCAGTGTTTGCTGTTGCCACGGCAATTCTTGGGGATGAAGTCAAGCTCACCAACAGTCCGTGGTCCTTTTCCATCACGGATATCCGCCGCACCTTCGGGCTGCAGAAACTCACCGTCATCAACGATTTTCAGGCGATCGGCCACGCTGTCCCGCGCTTGCCGGCCGAAGGGCTTGCGGCCGTCGGCCCGGCGCATCCCGGCATCACCAATACCTCCGCTACCCCTACCCATGCGGTGCTGGGACCCGGCACCGGGCTTGGCGTCTGCCTGCTGACAACGCGGGGCGGGCAGCCGCTCATTCTGCCCTCCGAAGCCGGGCATATCGGCTTTTCGCCGTCCGATGATCTGGAGCTTGAGGTCATGCGGGTCCTGCTGGCACGGCACGGCCGTGTCTCGAACGAGCGGCTGATTTCCGGACCCGGGCTGGCGGCACTGCACGATGCCCTCTGCGTGATCGAGGGCGCGGCAGCGCCCAGGCTGACGCCGGAGGCCATCACGGCAGCAAGCGCAGCCGCGCCGGAGGGGCCCGAGTCGCGCACGCTCCGGTTGTTCTGCTCCATATACGGCAGCATCGCAGGTGATATCGTTCTGGCGTTCGGCGCCTGGGACGGCGCTTATCTGGTCGGCCGATTGTCCAACCTGCTTCTGCCCGCTCTTCAGGATGGCCTTTTCCGCAAGGGGTTCGAGAACAAGGGCCGTTTCGCCGCTGCCCTGCAGAAGGTTCCCACTCTTGTCGTCACCGAACGTCAGGTGGGGCTTCTTGGCGCAGGGGTGTTCGCCGCGAATGCTCTAGGCAATGATGGCGAAAATGGTTAATCCTCCCGCTGTAATCCTGACTCACGTCTCTTCATGATCTGTGCAGGAGCGCAACGGCGGAGGAGTGCGGCAGCGCTGATGGCACGGCGGTGCGCCATGCAGTGCAAGGGGCAGAACCCGGCAGCGCCCAGCAGCGGTTGCCCGCGGCGGGGCCTTTTGACGGGCGGTCTGCTTCCACTCCACGACGATCCGATTTCTTTATTGTCCCGTACGTCTTCTGCGTATGAGACCGGATGAACCTATGGCGAATGCCCTGATGTCTGCGTCGGTCGTGTCTGCTGAATGTCTTGATACCGTGGCGGCGAAGGCGGACGCTGCCGGCCCTGATGGCTTCTCCGCCATTCCCCGCATGGCGGCGGATATTCTGGGGGTTCCACTGGCGGTTCTGGCCGTGGCGGATGGCGAGCGTCTCAGGTTCGTGGCCGAGGTCGGCTTCGCGTATACCGGCATACCGCTGTCTGCCTCGCTCCTCATGCCCCGCCTGGGTCAGGAAGGGCCGCTCTCCCTGCCTGACATGCGGGCAGACCGGCAGTTCTGTAATCACCCGCTGGTTCTGGCCGGGCCCATGCTGCGCTTCGTTGCAGCCGTGCCGCTGGTCGCGGCGAATGGCGAAGTGTTCGGCTTCGTTGCCGGGTTCGATCCCCAACCCCGTGCGGAGCCGGCCACCGCCCTCCAGATGCGTCTGCTTGGTGGTCTGGCGGAACAGGCTCTGGCGCTCATGGCAGCGCGCGGGCGAGAGCACGCCCTGCGCAGCCGGCTGGAAGAGAAGCTTCGTTGCATTGACGCCATCGCCAACCAGACGATGGTCGGCGTCATCCATCAGGACTTCGAAGGCCGGGTGATCTCGGTCAACCAGCATTTCTGCGCCCTGACCGGCCGCAGTGCGGAAGAGCTTTCCCGCCGCCCTTTCGAAGGCATGGTCCATCCGGATGACTGGGCGGTGCTGCAAGACCGCTTCAATGCCCACAAGGAATCGGGGGAGGGCTTCTCGACCGAGTTGCGCTGGCTTCACCCGGACGGCTCCGTCCTCTGGTGCATGGCCAACATCTTCTTTGTGCGGGACAGCGCTGACAGGTACGCATCCTTCGCCATGTTCATGCATGACATCACGGCGCTGCAGGATGCCAAGGCCGCACTCGTCAACAGCGAGGAGCGGTTCAGGCTGGCAACCCGTGCGGCCCGTCTCGGCGTGGCGGATTACAGCCCCCTGACCGGGCGGTTCAACTGGTCGGACGAACTGCGCACCATGCTGGGCGCTCCCCAGCACGCCGTGCCCACCATGCGTCTGGTGCTGAAGGTGCTTGAAGGGGAGGCGCGGCAGGAGGCTCGCAAATGGTTCAGGCAAAAGACGCCGGCTGCGTTCAAGATCAAGGGGCCATACATCGTCCCCATCCGCCGGCTCGACACGGGAGAGCCGCGGTGGCTGGAGGTGTGCGTGTGGTCCTCACCTGACGCCGGTGCCGAGGCCACGGGCAAGATCGGGCGGGTGGTCATCACCACGCGCGACGTCACCGACGAGAAGCACTCCGAAGAGCGCATCCTCTGGGCCGCCGAGCACGACCCCCTCACCGGGCTCGCCAATCGCCGCCTCTTCGTCAAGCGGCTGAACGAGGCCGTCGTCCTGGCCGAGCGGGATCAGTCCCAGGTCGGCCTGCTGCTGTTTGATCTGGATAAGCTGAAGCAGACCAACGACACCTTGGGGCACGAGGCGGGAGACTTTCTGCTGCGCACGTTTGTCGACCGGCTGAATCAGGTCCGTCGGGATGGGGATACGCTGGCACGCCTGGGGGGTGACGAGTTCGCTCTGATCATGCCGGGCCTCAGCAGTGAAACCCAGATGCTGGATCTGGCCCAGTCCCTGCTCGATCGCATGCGCGAGCCGCTGAATTTCGGCGGGCGCCCGCTCGAATGTCGCGCCAGCATTGGCGCCTGCGTCTATCCCGCGCACGGGCGCGATGCCGCCAGCCTCCAGCGCAATGCGGATGTGGCGCTCTACCGTGCCAAGGCGCAGGGCCGTTGCCGTCTGGTGGTGTTCGAGGCGGAGATGCGTTCGGAACTCCAGCTCGTCTCCTCCATGCTGGAGATGACCCGGCAGGCGCTCTCCACCAACGGCATCATCCCCTACTACCAGCCCAAGATCGCGCTTGGCACCGGCAAGCTCGTGGGATTCGAGGCGCTGCTGCGCTGGCGGCACCCGCGCCGTGGCATACAGGGGCCGGGGCATATTTCCGCTGCCTTCGAGGATCTGGATCTGGCCGAGGCGATCAGCGTGCGCATGTTCAAGCTGGTGGCGGCGCAGATGCGCGCCTGGCTCGATGCGGGCTTTGACTTCGGCCATGTGGCCGTCAACGCGTCTGCCGCTGAATTCCTGCGCGACAACTTTGCCGAACGCGTGCTCAGCCAGTTGCAGGAGGCGGGCGTTCCGCCGCGCTACCTGGAGCTGGAGGTGACGGAATCCGTGCTGCTCGGCCATCAGGCAGACCGGGCGGACAACATCCTGCGCACTCTGAGCAACGCGGGTGTCAGCATTGCGCTTGATGACTTCGGCACCGGCTTTGCGTCGCTCTCTCACCTGCAGCGCTTCCCGGTCGATACCATCAAGATCGACCGCAGCTTCGTGCGCGATCTCGAACACAACGCTTATGGCGGCGCGATCATTCGGGCCGTCATCAGCCTGGGGCGCAGCCTTGGCATGAACGTTGTCGCTGAAGGCATCGAGACCGAAGCGCAGGTCCGGTTCCTCATCGCCCACCAGTGCGACACCGGACAGGGCTTCTATCTCGGCCGCCCGGCGGATGGTCCATCGGTCGAGGCCTTGCTCGCCATACCCGGTGCTGCTCATCAGTTTTGCAGCAGTTAGAATGTCTGGGCTGGGTGTCCGATCGGCGATTTCTGCTCCCCGCAAGATAGTCGATTTGCGTCAAATTGTTTTGTCTAGTGTGCGGTTATCCAGCTTCGGCTCGTCTTGCGGCCGGCCGCATTGCCTCACCACTGGACAGGCCGACTTCCTGGCTGTAACAGCACGTTAACGGTTAGATCCTTGTGGGCGGGCACCTTTGATCACTATGCGCTGCAATGTAAAAAGCCAGATTGGCTTATTGTAAGTGGGCATAACAGAAGAGCATGCAACACTTGGGTCGCATTATAAAAATCATTTTGGTTTAACTTGAAGGGCGCAATAAGTCGGTCAGTTTAGACAAGGCAACATGCGAGTTGTTATTTCCGGCCGGTTCGTATTGCTGAGAATTCTAGGATCAACTGATGTACGTTACAGACCGTAAAGTTCGATTTGCTCTGGTCGGATGTGGCCGAATCTCTGCAAACCATTTTGGTGCGATCGAACAGCATGCTGAGAATGCCGAACTGGTCTCAGTTTGCGACACTAATCCTGATGCACTCAAGGCCGCGGTCGAGCGGACCGGCGCAGCCGGGTTTGCAAACTATAGCAGCATGCTGGCCAATGCGTCTCCGCGTCCTGATGTTATCATTCTGACCACGCCAAGCGGCCTGCATCCTAAACAGGCTATTGAGGCGGCAGAGGCTGGCTTCCATGTCATGACCGAAAAGCCAATGGCCACCCGCTGGAAGGATGGTCTGGCTATGGTCGATGCTTGCGACAAGGCTGGAGTAAATCTGTTCGTCGTGAAGCAGAACCGACGCAATCAGACTCTGCAATTGTTGAAGCAGGCTGTCAGCCAGAAGCGGTTTGGCCGGATCTATTCCGTTGCCATCAATGTATTCTGGACCCGTCCGCAGTCGTACTATGACAGTGCATCATGGCGCGGTACGTGGGAATTCGACGGCGGCGCCTTCATGAACCAGGCAAGCCACTATATTGACCTGCTCGACTGGTTGATCGGCCCCATTGAAAGCGTGCAGGCCATGACAGCCACTCTGGCGCGCAATATTCAAGTGGAAGACACTGGCGCGATGCTCGTGAAGTGGCGTTCCGGTGCCATCGGCACGGTCAATGTCTCCATGCTGACCTATCCACGTAACCTGGAAGGTTCGATCACCATTCTGGGTGAGAAGGGTACCGTCAAGGTGGGCGGCGTTGCGGTCAACGAGATTCGCCACTGGGAATTCGAGGACAAGTTGCCTGAGGACGAGTTGGTCCAGCAGGCTAATTATGAGACGACCAGCGTTTATGGCTTCGGTCATCCGCTTTACTACGACAATGTGATCAAATCCATGCGTGGTGAAGCAGAGCCCGAAACTGATGGCCGTGAGGGCTTGCGGTCGCTTGAAATTCTGATTGCCGCTTATAAGGCGGCGCGCGATGGCCAAGCCGTCAGCCTTCCTCTGGAATACTAAACCTCAAGGGCGCCAGGTCATGACCGTTACCGTTCACGAAACCGCCATCGTAGACGAAGGCGCCCAGATTGGTGCTGGTACGCGCGTTTGGCACTGGGTCCATATCTGCGGAGGCGCCCGGATCGGCGAGGCATGCTCTTTCGGGCAGAACGTTTTTGTCGGCAATGATGTTGTCATTGGAAACAACGTCAAGGTTCAGAACAACGTCAGTATCTATGACGCTGTTACCCTTGAAGATGACGTATTCTGTGGCCCGTCGATGGTATTCACGAACGTCTACAATCCGCGCTCGGCAATCAACCGGAAGAGTGAATACCGCCGTACTCTTGTAAAACGCGGTGCAACTATCGGCGCAAATGCGACGATAGTCTGCGGCGTTACGGTTGGCGAGCATGGTTTCGTCGCCGCTGGCGCGGTTGTCAGCCGCGATGTTCCGGCTTATGCGCTGGTCGCCGGCGTACCTGCCCGCCAGATCGGGTGGATGAGCGCGCATGGCGAACGGCTTGAGCTACCGCTGGAAGGCGAAGGAGAGGCGGTATGCCCTGCAAGCGGCGAACGCTACCGGATTTTGGGTAGTGAGGTCTCGGTTGTCGGGTAATAAATATAAACCTGCGAAACAGGCGAACGATACATGAAGCGCAAGTGTGGCCCCGAACCACAGCAGCAGAAATAATGATACAACGTCTGTTCAAAGATACGCTGATTTATGGCCTTTCGGCCGCCCTTTCCCGAGGGCTGGCCGTAATAACACTCCCAGTTTATGCCAGAATTCTGGCGCCAGCAGATTATGGCGCGATGGACATTCTGATCGTTGCAGGGGCTATAGCCAACTTAGTTGTACCTCTGCAAGTAAACCAAGCGCTTTCACGTTATCTAAACGATGTTGAGGGTGCCCAGCGCCGTATACTTGCCAGTACGGCGTTGTGGTTCACTGTTGGTGCTTATATTGCCGCACTGGGTTTGATGCTATTAGGCTCCGAATGGCTGTGCCAACAATTATTAGGTGAAATTAAATACTTAACTGCTTTCCGCCTTAGCTTGTTATCGATCGCGTTAACCGGGATTTTCCAGTTACTCCAAGGGCAATTACGCTTTGAGTTGCTCAGCCGCGATCATGCTCTAGTGAGCATACTCTATGCGGTGGTAACAGTTGCTGCGGGCATTGGCCTCGGAAAATTTGCAGGGCTAGGCCTGGTTGGGATAATCTGGTCACAAATTGCTGCCGCAGCGATAGCGGGCGTTGCCAGTATGTCCAGACTTCCTCACCGGTATGGAATGCATTTCGATACTGGATGGCTGCGTACAATGCTGGGATTCTCAATGCCCCTCGTTCCAGCTGCAATCGCGACTTACTTTACCATATATTCTAATAGATTCATGCTGAATTCTCTGGCGGATCTAGAGAGCGTCAGTATCTACGCAGTCAGCGCGCGCATCGCGGGCATTGTAAACATTCTAATTGTAGGATTTCAGGCGGCACTTACGCCACTGATATACGTGCATTATAATGAGCCTAGGACGCCGCAGCATCTTGCTCAGATTGTAAAAGTATTCTCAACGGTAGCATTTATATGCTGCTTAGGTATTGGATTGTTTGCCCCAGAAATCTTGATGATTCTTGTTCCCCCTGTCTATTACGGAGCAAGTGACCTTGTTTTTTTGGTTACAGTTTCTGCTCTATTCAGTAGTATGTCGTTCTGCTTCCCTGGAATTGTGATTGCAAAGAAGACACATTACCAGTTAATTATATTTTCAATATCAGCAGTCACAAGTATTATCCTTAACTGGTTGTTGATACCGTACTATGGTGTATTTGGTGCAGCCGTTGCAACACTTCTGTCCGCAATGTTATTCATCGGCACGTGGATATGGACGAGTCAAAGACTTTACCCCCTGCCGCTGCGAAAGCGGCAGTTAATAGCTGCAACTCTACTGTTAATATTAGCGGGTCTTGGTGGCGTGTGGTTGCACGCTCAATTCTCTGTTGGACTAGGTTTGCTTTTCTTTAAGCTAACAGTCATTGCCCTATTCATTGCAGCTTTGATGGCAATGCGCCTGTTTTCGCTGTCTGATGTCTCGCGGGTATTAGTAAAGATAAAGGTAAAATCCCCTGGAGCGGATAAAGTTAAGCCAAATCAGGATAGTGTTTAGTCACAATTGGCGTTGTTGCTGTGTAAAAACTTACCTGGTGTGCCTTTGACTTGGGTCGGATTGGTCCCGGGTTGAATGTCAATTTTTCAAGCATCCCAAAGGGCTGCGAGTAGTCAGTTTCACTGAAGCAGCGAGGATGATGCCGTCGGTCATGCTGCGCCTTATGAGGACATTTTTTGTATGTCCTTAGCCTGCCAGTCTGGCAAATCGAGAAAGATCGTATATGAATTCCGAGAAATCTGGATCTGAGCCGTTCCGGATGTGAGCTAGTGTAATTCTTCGTTCAGCATATCTCCTGAGGAGAGCTAGACCGTGCAGTTTATTGATCTGAAGACCCAGCAAGTCGCAATTCGTGCAGAAATCGACCGCCGCATTGCAAGCGTGCTTGACCATGGCCAATACATCCTGGGGCCGGAGACAACTGAACTCGAGGAAACACTTGCCCGTTATGTGGGGGTTAAACACTGCATCTCAGTCGCTAGCGGCACGGAAGCTCTCCTAATTGCACTGATGGCCTTGGGTGTCGGTCCGGGTGACGAAGTGATCACAACCACCTTTACCTTTGTTGCCACGGCAGAGGTCATTGCTCTGGTTGGTGCAACGCCGGTATTCGTCGATGTCCTGCCCGATACGGCCAACATTGACCCGGCGGCGCTTGAAGCCAAGATTACCCCGCGGACAAAGGCGATCATTCCTGTCAGCCTGTATGGCCAGGTCGCAGACATGGATGAGATCAACGCAGTTGCAGCCAAGCACAACATCCCGGTTATTGAGGATGCGGCTCAGAGCTTTGGCGCCGAGTACAAAGGACGCAAGAGCTGCGGTTTGTCCGAGATCGGATGCACGAGCTTTTTTCCCAGCAAGCCGCTTGGCTGCTATGGCGACGGCGGTGCGCTGTTTACCAACGACGACGCAATTGCCACGGCTGCCAAGGAAATTCGCGTCCATGGCCAGTCGCAGCGCTACGTTCACACTCGTATTGGGGTTGGCGGCCGCATGGACACCATCCAATGCGCGGTGATCATGGCCAAGTGGCCGCGGTTCGCCTGGGAAGTCGAGCAGCGCAAGCACCTGGGCCAACGCTACACGGACGAGATTTTTCGTCGCATCCCTGGAAGTGTTCTGATCGAGCCGGGCATCAGCCTGCAGGATGTAAACGCGCCGGTAGCCGTGCTCGGCGTCAAGTCGGACCGTACGTCGGTTTATGCTCAGTACACCGTTCTTCTGGCAGATCGAGCAGCAGTACAGGCCCACTTCCAGTCCGCTGGCATTCCGACGGCGGTGCACTATCCGGTGCCGCTTGATCAGCAGCCTGCCTACAAGCAGTGGGCAGCCCAAGAGGGCACTCCGGTCGCGGACGTTTTGGCATCGCGAGTCATGAGCCTTCCAATGAGTGCTGATCTCACCGAGCAGGATCAGGATCGCGTCATTGAGTGCCTGAAGGCGGCAGTCAGTGCTGTGGAGTAACTGGGATTTCTCGTACCTGCACCTATTGGACTGATAAGCGGCCATGGGCCGTCGAGTTTGCATACTCGATGCTCATCATAATGCCTGATCTGCCATCGAAGCGAATAAATCGCGGGTAGCTCGCTTGCATTCTGGGCCGGAGGGTTGCTTATGCGAGCAGCGTCTGGCTCGGTAAGGACGAAAAAATGAAAGTACTTTTCCTTACGTATCACTTCGCCCCCCATAACCAGATCGGCGCTGTCCGGTGCACAAAGACTGCTAAATATCTCGTTCAGGGGGGGGATGAAGTCAGGGTGTTGACGGCTGGGGATAAGCCGTTTGCCGAGACTCTGCCGATTGAGATGGATTCCAGTCTGATACAATGGGTCCCGTGTCCTCACCTGGACCGCATAGCTCGCGTGGCGTCAAGTCGGCTAACGGACGCACAAGTTTCCGTGCCACTCTCGCAACAAACTGGCCTTAAAGCGCGTGTTTTGCGCCGATTGTACTATTTGTATAAAATATTTACTTGGTATCCTGACAACATTGCCCGCTGGAAGTCAGGCTTGTTGGAGGCGGCACGCAAAGAAGTCGCTAAATTTCAGCCAGATATAATTTTTGCGTCAGGTCCGCCATACACGCAACTCCTAACGGCTGCTGCCATTTCACAGGAAACAGGCATTCCCTGGGTCTGTGAACTGCGCGACCTATGGGTGGATAACCACAATTATCCATATACCACTTGGAGGCGACGTATCGAAGAAAAGCTGGAGACGAGAACACTTTCAACGGCTTCTGCATTTATTACTGTCTCTGAGCCGCTCGCAGAAAAAATACGAAGGAAGTATAAGGCTCCGGTTCATGTAGTACCGAACGGATTTGATCCGCCTGATTTTCCTGATAAGCGCTCGAATACCTTTTCTGCAGAGAAGCTCCATCTCGCCTATACCGGATTTATTTACAGCGGAAAGCAGGATATTCGGCCGCTTCTCGAAGCTATTTCGATCGTTAAGCAGAGCGCCAAATCTGTCGTCCTGCACTTGTATGGGCGGTCGCTTGGTGATGTCGTTGAACAGGCGAAAGTGCTCAATATTAGCGATAGCGTCCACTACCATGGTGTTGTGCCATACAGGGAATCTCTGGATGCTCAACGCTCTGTTGATGCGCTGGTGTTTTTAAACTGGAACGATGCTCAACAAACGGGTGTCTATTCGGGGAAACTTTTTGAATACTTGGGGGCCAGACGTCCAATTGTCTGTGTCGGCACAACCCCAACAGTCGCATCGGACCTTATCTTGGAGCGCAAAGCGGGCTGCTTTTCCGACGAACCTGCCGAACTTGCTCAATTTTTGATGCAGCTATATGACGAGAAACAGGACAAGGGCGGGATTGCCGACTCGCCCGATACTGTAAGCGCAGGCTTCACTCGGCAGGAACAGACAGCACAAATCAGGCGGATTTTGCAGGCCGCCGCCACACCTCACGGTTTGTGCTAAACAAGCGCAATGTAAAAGTAAGCGGCAAAACACCAGCTACAGAGCCGTTGTTTTGCCGCAGTATTATCAAGCTGCCGCGCTATCAGTAATGGCGCTCTTCGTAATCGCGGCGGCGACGCCGGCGGCCGGTGATGAGCGCGGCGGCCCAGCCGACGGCGCTGGCGATCAGCAACGAGCGGACCGGATGCTCGACAACGTTGCGGCTCACCTGATCGGTCGCATTGCGCATGGTATCACGGGCATCGCCGTACAGTTGCTGGGCGCGGCCCTTCAACTGCTCGCGGGTGCCTTGCGACTGCTGGCGCTCGCTGCCGGCTACATCACCAAGGCCTTCCTGCGCGCGGCCCATGCCGGTCCTCAGGGTTCCTTCCAGTCGATCCTGATTCATGACGTCACTCCTGACTGTTTCTGCATAATAGTGGCGGGAAAAAACAGCTGCCATTCGGGCAGCAAATGAACGATGCCAGCCAAAGCCTGTTCCGCCCGGCTGGCATCAAGGGCGATTTGACCCATCAAAGCCCGATCACATCGCTCTCCGGCGGGCCGACCAGCGCATATCCCGATCCTCATCGCGGAAGGCGATCATGCCGAGGACGAACCCCAGGGCCGCCGCGATCATCACCGCAGGGATCGGCCGGTCGGAGACGGCACGGCCCATCGTGTCCGCGGCGTCCTCGACGCCGTGGCGGGCCTGTCCGTAGGCACGGCGCGCCCGGCCGGCCAGCCGCTGGCGCATGCCGTGCTCTTCCAGCTCCTGATCATCGGTCAGAGTGCCAAATGCCTGCCGGACACGGCCCGACATCTCATCGGCATGACCTTCCGCAATATGTCTGTTCGCCATATCGGCCTCCTGTCTGTGCATCGCTGTCAGACAAGAAAGCCGTACGCAGCGGGCAGGGTTCCCGTTTTCGGGGTGAGTTGGGCTCAATGAGTGCTGGGCTGGATGGACTCCATTGCCGCCATGCACGCCTGTTCGCAGCGGCGGCAGGCCTCTGCGCACAGTTCGCAGTGGTCGTGCTGGGCGGCGTGGCGGCCGCATTCCATGCCGCACATGCGGCAGGCGGCGGCGCAGGCGTCCAGCATCAGCCGGATCAGCTCCTCGTTGGAGCCGGTGCGCCGCGTGGCGATCTTGCCGGTGGTGGCGCAAATGTCCGCGCAATCCATGTTCAGGCGAATGCACTGGCGCAGCTCCTGCACCATGTGCTCGGCAAGGCAAGCATCCGCGCAGGAAATGCAGACCTGTGCGCAGTCGTAACATTCCTCGATGCAGCGTATGAGAACGTCGTTGGTGTTGCCGCGCACGTCGGGATGGCTGCTGATCATCTGTTGGGCGTGCATTGTTGCACCTCCTGTCATGGCATTGGGGGAAGGGTCGGCCGCGCATGGTCCGGCCGCCGATACTCAAGGAACAATGACCATGACCGCAGGTTCCGATCATAGTCACTTGAGAACAAAAGAGGAACATGACACTATGCGCGCATCCGTGACGAGTGTGCAGTCAAAAAGGGGGAGGAGCTTCAGCCGTGTCCGCATTGTCCGTTTTCACGGGACCAGATGGCGTGGCCCGCTGTGCCTGGTGCCAGTCGACGCCAGCTTACCGTCATTATCACGACAGCGAATGGGGCATGCCAGTGGCCGATGACCGCACCCTGTTCGAGAAGGTGTGCCTCGAGGGCTTTCAGTGCGGCCTCAGCTGGCTGACCATCCTGAACAAGCGCGAGGCCTTCCGCGCTGCCTTCGCCAATTTCGAGTGCGAGGCCGTGGCCCGGTTCGATGAGGCAGACGTTGCCCGACTCCTTGAAAATGCGGGCATCGTCCGTCACCGGGCCAAGATCGAGTCCACCATCAACAATGCCCGCCGCGCGCTCGAGCTGCGCGCGGAGGCCGGATCGCTCGCCGCCTTCTTCTGGCGCTACGAGCCCGATGCCGGGGAGCATGCCCGGCGCGGTATCGTCACCGAGACGCCGGAATCGGTGGCGCTCTCCAAGGCGCTGAAGAAGCGCGGGTGGCGCTTCGTCGGCCCCACCACCATCTATGCGCTGATGCAGGCCATGGGTCTGGTCAACGACCACGCGCCCGAGTGCGCCTTCCGGGAAAAGGTGGACGCCGCGCGGCAGAACTTCATCCGCCCGCGCGGCTGATCCGTTACGTCCAGTCGTCGATCACGCGGGCAAGCACGTCCAGCGGCATGTTGCCCGCCAGCAGCGCCCGGTCATGGAAGGCGCGGATATCGAACCGCTCGCCCAGCCGCGCCTGTGCGCGGCTGCGGGTGTCGGTCCAGACCTGCCAGCCCAGCATGTAGCTGCACGCCTGTCCCGGCTGTACGCAGTAGCGCTCCACTTCGCGCGTCGCGTTGTCCTCGCTCTCGCCCAGCGTCTCGCGCATGTAGGCAATGGCCTGCTCGCGGGTCCAGCGCTTGTGGTGGAGCCCTGAATCCACCACAAGCCGCGCCGCGCGGAACAGCATGGAGGCAAGATAGCCGAGCCGCCCCAGCGGGTCGTTCTCGTAAACGCCCATTTCATCCGCCAGCTGCTCGGCATAGAGGCCCCAGCCTTCCAGATAGCCGGCGAACAGCGGCAGGCGCCGCAGCTGGGGCAGCTCGGTTGCTTCCATCATCAGGGCATTTTGCAGGTGGTGCCCCGGCAGCGCCTCGTGGTGGATCAGCGTCGGCAGGTCGAAGCGCGGCTGGTTGGCCGTATCGCGCAGGTTGATGATGAACTGGCCGGGGCGACCCGCGTCCACCACCGGCGGCAGGTAGAACGCGCCCGGCCCGCCCGCCTCGATGGCCGGAGACATGCGCTCGATCACCACCGGAGACTTGGGCAGCCGGCCGAACCACTGGGGCAGGCGGGCCTGCATCTTCTCGTTCAGGTCAACGCCATAGGCGATCAGCGCGGCCCGGCCCTCGTCCGTATTGGGGAACAGGTGCTCCGGCATGCGGCGCAGGCTGGAAATCCTCTGGCCGACCGTGCCCTGCGTCAGGCCCTTCTGACGCAAGATCTTGTCGGCCTCGGCGGAGAAGCGGGCCACCAGTTCCAGCCCAAGCCGGTGAATGTCCTCGGCCGGCATGTCGGTCGTCGTCGCGCCGCGAATGGCGAAGCGGTAGTATTCCTCGCCCTGCGGCAGCCGCCACACGCCGGCCTCCGGCGGCGCGCTTGCCAGCGCTTCCCGAATCAGCGCGGCTTGCCGTTCAAGCGCCGGGTACACCTCGCGCTGAACAAGCGCAGTGGCGCGGGCCTGCCAGTCTCCCTCGATGCCCTTGGCCTTGGTGCGGCCGGCGATGGACTTGACCAGATCCGAATCCGCGGGCGCGGCCGCCAGCAATTCGGAGAGCTGCACCAGCGTCGTCTTCAGCACGAAATCCGGCGGCGTTGCGCCGCGCTTGTAATCCTCGCGGGAGCGGGCCGTCTCCACATCCAGCGCCTCGGCGAAGCCGGAGAGGCGGGCGAGATAATATTCAGCATCCTGCGCCGTCTCGATCGGGTGCTGGTTCGTCAGGAAGGTGGGCGTGTTCCGCGCCGAGCCTGACAGCTGGGAGACGATATAGGGCACCGCCGTGCCGATGTTGGGATCACCGAACGGGAAGGTGAAGCTCTGCAGCGTGGTCGAGGCCATGTAGGCGGCGGATTGGTGGTTGATCCAGTCCGCCCCGGTCAGGGTCGCCGGGTCATACCGGGCCAGATCGCGCGCCAGATCGGCAAAGATCGAGCGGGTGTGCTCCAGCCCCGCGGGCGTGCGGTCGTCCATCTCGCCGCGCGCGGCGGCAGCCGGCCCCACGTCGAGGCCCAGCATCGTCATCGACATCGGCGAGTTGCGCAGCAGGCGCTGAACATACCCGTCCAGCATGTCGGTCAGCGCCTTGCCGCCTTCCGGCTGTGTGGCGGCCTCGGTTGCCGCAAACGCCGGCAGGCCCAGGGCTGCGGCCAGAACGGCGGTGGTGGATGCAACGAATTGGCGACGGTCCAGCATGACTGCTCCCCCTGCACGGCTTGAAGTGTACGGCGCAAATCGACCGCCCACGCAAACGAGGCGCAGCGGGAAGTCAACGATCCCCGCGCCCCGTGGTTATGGGCTAATTCATTTGTCGCATACACTAAATCGTTTCAGGGTGCGAAAGAATGTTGCTCTCGCCCTGCTGAACCGCCCTGCCAGCCTCAGGCGCTCATGGCCTTGGCAATGCGCGCCTTCATCGGCCGCACCCATTCTTCCTTCAGCCGGGGCGAAAGCAGCCCGGCCTCATCCAGTTCATCGCACAGCACCATCTGGTGCCCGATATCGAACAGGTCCGTCTGGCGGATGAACTTGCCGTCCCCGCCATAGGTGATGAAGGAGACGCCGTGGGTTTCGTAATGGCTGCCGTCCGGGCGCAGCCCCGGCCCGCGGTTGAGCCAGTGGGTGATGATCTGGTCGCCGTTGACCGCATAGCCAACGTACGGAAACGTCCAGCCCTCCCAGCCCGAGCCCACCTCCATGTCCCGCCCGTAGTGGGTGCGCCGGATCTCTTCGCGCCCGTTCGCCACCACCGGCATCACGCCGCCATACTGGCAGTCGTAAACGCAATCCTCGTGATAGAATTCGTCCGCCAGCCAGCTCCAGCTGTTGATCCGCTCGCACTCCTTGAACGCCTCGATGAAGCGCTCGACGGTCCGCACGATCTCGTCGTGTGAATGGGCCACGGTGTCCTCCCCATGCAGCGATGCTGTATTTGTCGTTATCCTCACCAGCCTACCGGAAGCAGGGGCCAAAAGCGGCCTGACGATATGAAGAGGCAGGCCGCCTTTCCGTTGCCCTGTTGAGTGGGGGCCGGGTTTCATGACATAGCCCGGCAGAACAGGGCAGAAATGAAATCAGGCGGGCAGAGCATGGCCAAATCCACTCCGGCGGTCGTTGCACTTCAGCGGGCAGGCGTCTCCTTCACGCTTCACACCTATGAGTATGACCCCGGCGACCAGCGCGTCGGCCTTCAGGCGGCCGAGGCCCTTGGCGTCAACCCGGCCGAGGTGTTCAAGACCCTGATGGCGCTGGTGGATGGCAAGCCGGTCTGCGCCATTGCTCCGTCAGACCATGAGATCCACCTCAAGCGCCTTGCGGCGGCGGCGGGCGGCAAGGCGGCCAAGATGATGCCCCCGGCGGATGCGGAGCGCACGACCGGCTATCGCATCGGCGGCATCAGCCCGTTCGGGCAGAAGCGGGCGGTGCCCGTGTTCCTTGATGAAACCGCGCTCGCGTTTCCGCTGATTTTCCTCAACGGCGGCCAGCGTGGCCTTCAGGTCCGCCTCGCCCCGCAGGATATCGTGCGCGTGCTCGGCGCAACCCCCGTCGCCCTCGTCTGAGGCTCCGTCCTCCCGATCAGGGCGCGAAAAGTCAGCGGACGTATCACCCCTCCTGATAATGGTTGCTACTGCTGACGTGGCGGCTGGCGCCTTGCTCGCAAAAATTGTAATGTTCCGCTGGGGTAACAGGGGGGATACCTAATGGATCACACAATACACGAGGCTGCCTCGGGGCAGCCCGTCTCCATCGAGTTCGAAGGCAACTGGCGGGAATACTTCGGCATTGCCCTCGTCAATCTGCTGCTGACGATTGTCACGCTCGGCATTTACCGCTTCTGGGCCAAGACCCGCTCGCGCCAGTATCTCTGGAGCCGCACCATCGTGATGGGCGAGGCGCTGGAGTACACCGGCACCGGCCTGCAGCTGTTTCTCGGCGCGCTGATCGCGTTCTTTGCCGTGCTGCTGCCGTTCACGATTCTGATGAGCGTCGCGCAGGCAATGGCCATGTCCGGGCAAGTCATGATCGCCGGGCTGATCTACCTCGCGGCGATGCCCGCCATGATCTACCTGCTGGGCGTCGGCCTCTACCGCTCGCAGCGCTACCTGCTGGCGCAAACCTCGTGGCGCGGCATCCGGGGCGGCATGACCACCGGCGGCTGGGCCTATGGCCTTGGCTTTCTGGGTCGCGGTCTTGCTGTAATTTTCACGCTGTTCCTTGCCGGGCCGTGGGCCGCAACCCGCGACTGGAACCAGCGCTGGCAGGATGCGCGTTTCGGCTCGCTCGAATTCACGTCCGATGCACCCGCCGGTCCGCTGTTCAAGCGTTACCTGCTGATGCTGGCCGGCATTGCTGTCGTTTACGGACTCTTTCTTGCCGTCCTTTTCGCCAACGCAGGCGGCATGGCGGGCGCTGCGGGCAACCCTGAGCAGGCCGCGCTGGCCATGCTCAACATGGCATGGCTGTTCGTGGTGCTTTTCGTCGCGCTCTGGCTGGTCACCCTGTCGTACCGCGCGTACTTCTGGCGGCATATCGTCGGCCATATGCGGCTGGACACGCTGTCGCTGCGCTTCACCGCCACCACGGGTGACTGGGCCCGCTTCATGCTCGGCAACGCGGCGCTGGTGGCGCTGACGCTCGGCCTTGGCCTCATCATGCTGCCCTACCGCGTGTACGGCTTCATGATGCGCCATATGGAAGCCGAAGGCGCGCTGTCGCCTCAGGCGATCGCACAAAGCCAGCTCGCCCAGCCGGGCCAAGGCGAGGGAATTGCCGATGCCTTCGACCTCGTCCCCGTCTGAGCGGGACGCCGTCCTCTACGATGGCCAGACCGCGCAGGCCCATGGGGTGCGCCTGCACCTCACGGACAGCGGTCTGATCATCCATTTCCACAACGCATCGCCCGAGGCGCTGTCCTTCACGGACCTGCGCCTCGGGGATCGCGGTGTCGGCGGGCGGGTGACGCTGCGCCACGCCGAAAAGCCGGGCTGGCGGCTCGTCATCACCAGCGGCCTGCCGTCGCCCTGGCTCAAGCAGCTCAGGCGGGCAGGGCGTCCCGCGCCGCGTCGCCTTGCGCTGTGGGGGGCCATATCCGCGGTAACGGTTGCAGGCATCGGACTGCTCGCGCTGAATGGCGATGCGTTGACCCGCGCGCTTGCCCCGCTGGTGCCCCGCGCCCTGACCGAGCCGCTCGGGCGGGAAATGGCGGAAACGCTCGGCGGCGCGCCCTGTTCGGGCGCGGGCGGTCAGCAGGCGCTCGACAAGCTGACCCGTCTCCTCAGTCCGCCGGAAGGGCTCTCGGGTCCGGTTGCGGTTCGGGTCGTGGACAAACCAATAGTCAACGCCATGGCCCTGCCCGGCGGGCAGGTGGTCATCTTCTCCCGCCTGATCGACGAGGCCGAAAGCGCAGACGAGGTGGCGGGCGTTCTCGCCCATGAACTGGGTCACGTCCATCACCTGCATTCCAATCAGGCGATCATCCGTCACTTAGGGCTCGGGATGATGCTCCAGACCCTCGGCGGCAACATGGGGGCCTTGGCGGATACCACCCTCATGCTTGGGCACAGCCGCGCCGGGGAGCGTGAGGCGGACGCCTTTGCCGCCACCCAGCTCAGCCGCGCCGGCATCTCGACGGCAGGCATGGCGGCCTTCTTCACCCGCCAGAAAGGCAAAGGCCCAGACGCTCCCGCCGCCGAAGGGAAGAGCGCCGCCGAAGGCAAGAGCGCGAGCGATCCCTCCCGCCTGCAAACCGCACTGGAGCGCTTCGGCACCTACGCCTCCACCCATCCCGCGCCAAGGGGCCGGGCGCAGCAGTTGCTGGCCGCCGGCCTTCCCGCCGGAGAAGGCCGGCCCGCGCTGAACCCTGCGGAGTGGGAAGCCCTGCGCGCCATCTGCAGCGCACGCTGACGCTCCTTTATTCCCGCCGCGCGAAAAGTCAGCGGAGTCTGAGGGGGGTTGCCAGCTCCCTTTGCCGAACCAGTTCCATTGCGAGTTGTGGCTTGCGAGCGGCCGGGGCATGATCCGTGCCGATACACGGGCCAAGCCGCGTGCCCATTCTTGCGCTCAAGTTGCAGGGGAGCTTTATTGATGATCGACCTTTATTACTGGCCCACGCCCAACGGCCACAAGATCACGATGTTTCTGGAAGAGGCCGGGCTCGAATACCGCATCGTACCGGTGAACATCCGCGCCGGAGACCAGTTCAAACCGGACTTCCTCGCCATTTCCCCGAACAACCGCATGCCCGCCATTACGGACTACGTGCCGGAGGATCTGGGCGAGCCCATCAGCCTGTTCGAATCCGGGGCCATCCTGCTCTACCTGGCCGAGAAGACCGGCCAGTTCCTCCCCACCGCCATCCGTGAGCGCAAGGCCGTGCTCGAGTGGCTGTTCTGGCAGGTCGGCGGCCTTGGCCCCATGGCCGGGCAGAACCACCACTTCAACATGTACGCGCCCGAGAAGATCGCCTACGCCATCGAGCGTTACATGAAGGAGACCAACCGTCTCTACGGCGTGCTCGACAAGCGTCTGGACGGTCGCGATTACATCGCGGGCGATGAGTACACCATCGCTGACATGGCCTCTTACCCGTGGATCGTCCCCCACGAAATGCAGGGCCAGACGCTGGACGACTTCCCGAACCTGAAGGCATGGTTCGAGCGGGTGAAGGAGCGCCCCGGCACCATCCGCGCCTACGCCCGGGGCGAGGAGTTCAGGAACCAGCCCATGACCGAGGACGCCCGCAAGGTTCTCTTCGGCCAGACCGCAGCCGGTCCGGCCAAGGGCTGATCTGGTCGGGGCATGATCCGGCCCGCATGGGCGAACGTGCAGAAGAAGGGCAGGGGCCAACGCTCCTGCCCTTCAGGCTTGATCCCCTCTCACCCCCCGGTTTTGCCCCAGATCCTGCCGCCCGCAGCAGGTAGCCGGGAAGCAGTCCCAGTGGTAAGTCCTTGCCCACCCCTTGTCGGGACGGGTAGATCTGCCGGGCGCAGTGCCCATCGGTGAAGGTAGAGTTTCATGACGGCGTCCACACCCGGTCCAGCTCCCTCCCAACCGGCACCTTCCCCGCCAACCCGCACCGATCAGGTTCTCCTCGGCCTTGGTCTGCGCCTGCTGGCCACTGCATTGCTGGCCACCATGACGGCCCTGGTCAAATACGCCGAAACCCGCGGCGCGGCGCTGGTCGAGACCATGTTCTTCCGCCAGGCCTTCGCCGTGCCCATTGTCGTTGCGTGGATCGCCGCCGGCCCGGGTCTGCGCACCATCGCCACCAGGCGCATCGGCGCGCACACCTGGCGCACCGTCGTCGGCCTTACCGGCATGGTCTTCACCTTCGGCACGGTGCTGCTGCTGCCGCTGGCGGAGGCCACCACCCTGCAGTTCACCGTGCCCATCTTCGCCACCATCCTCGGCGCGCTGGTCCTGAAGGAGCCCACCGGCTGGCACCGCTGGGGCGCGGTGCTGGCGGGCTTCATCGGCGTCATCATCGTCGCCCAGCCCGGCAGTGGCCATTTCCCGCTCATCGGTGCGGTGGTCGGCCTCACCTCCGCGCTCATGGTCGCCATCGTCTCCATTCTGCTGCGCCAGATCGGGCGCACCGAAAGCGCCTCCACCACCGTCTTCTGGTTTTCGCTCCTGTCCGTGCCGCCGCTGGGCCTTGCCTACCTGTTCAACTTCCAGCCGCACGATCCGCTGACGTTCCTCCTGCTCATCGGCATCGGCCTGGTCGGCGGGCTGGGCCAGCTGGCGCTCACCGCCTCCGTGCGCTTCGCGCCCGTCTCCGCCGTCGTGCCCATGGATTACTCGAGCCTCGTCTGGGGCGTGCTCTACGGCTGGCTGCTGTTCGGCGCCCTGCCCGGCGCAACCACATGGATCGGCGCGCCCATCATCATCGGCAGCGGCCTCTACATCGTCTATCGCGAACACCGCCGCCGCGTCGCCGAAAAGTCCGACCGCGCGCTGACGACGCCGTGAGTTTTTTTGGGGCCTGCGCCTCTGTGCAGGGCGCTGCATGAGGGCGGGATTCTATCGGGCCGCGCCCGGAATTCGCCGTCACGCCCGCTGAATTCATCTGAATAATTCTAAGGAGAATTTGCCCCGCTGAAATTGCGCGCGCTGTCCGCGCGGCCGGGTGCGTCCCGATAAACAAAAGGGGGATCGTAAGGGGGTTACAGACCTTTCAATTACCCACAAATCGTCGCATGGGTGATTCCGCTGGACTCATTGCCGTTGCCCGAAGGGCGTCGCTCATGATTCGTTCCCGAGCACCAATTTTCTGGAGCGAGGTGCGCGGTGGACAGGACGACATCGGACATCACGTCATGGATCGATCGAGAGCTTGCCGGCTCGAAATTCTCCGATGAGCGACTGGGAAAGCGGCTTGGCAAGCTCTTGGTGCAGCTTGACGCGGGAATGGGAGAGCCACTGCCGCTTGCCTGCCGGGACTGGGCGAACACCAAGGCCGCGTATCGGTTCCTGTCGAACGATAACGTCAGCGAGCGCGAGATACTGGCCGGGCACTTCGTTTCGACGCGAGAGCGGATCGGCGCGACAGAAGGTCCGATCCTGGTTCTCCAGGACACAACCGAATTTGTCTTTAAACGCGTGCGACCGGAGGAAATCGGTGCCATCACCTACGCGCCTGGTCGGCGAGACGGTGATCGTCGGCCCAAGCTTCGTACCGTGTGTGGCTTGCTGATGCACTCCAGTCTCGCCATTACGCCCGAAGGCCTGCCACTCGGCCTCACAGCTGTTAAATTCTGGACGCGCTCGAAGTTCAAAGGAACCACCGCGCTCAAGCGACAGATCAACCCGACACGCGTGCCAATCGAGGAGAAGGAGAGCATTCGGTGGCTCGACAACATGTCTCAGTCCACCGCACTGATCGGAGAACCCAAGCGCTGCGTTCACATCGGCGACCGCGAAAACGACATATACGAGTTCTTCTGCCGTGTGGCCGCGGAGGGCACCAACTTCCTCGTTCGCACCTGTGTCGATCGCCTTGCCGGCGACGGTTCCCATACGATTAACGCGGAAATGGCCGAGGTCGCTGTTCAGGGGCTCCATCGTATCATGGTTCCGACCACAGGAGGGGAACTCGAGGAGGCGCAGGTCGAACTTCGCTACAAAGCGATCCATGTGCTGCCGCCGATTGGCAAGCAGAAGCGCTACCCCGCTCTCACGCTGACCGTGATCCATGCCCGGGAACCAGGCAAGCCCACCAGCCGTCAGCCGCTCGACTGGCGGCTGATCACGAACCTCAGGATCGACACACCTGATGACGCGGTGGAAAAGCTCGGCTGGTATGCGCTGCGGTGGAAGATCGAAGTCTTTCACAAGATCTTGAAATCAGGATGCCGCGCCGAAGATGCTAAGCTGCGTACCGCTGATCGCCTGGTCAACCTGATCGCAATGTTCTGCCTGCTGAGCTGGCGCATCTTCTGGATGACCATGATGAACAGGGTTGCACCGAACGCACCGCCGACGCTCGTTCTCACCGATAACGAGTGCAAGATCCTTGATCGCGTCGTTCCGGATGCCATCAATGGCACAGGCCACGATCCAACACTCACAAAGTATCTCACCAAGGTTGCGAAGCTCGGCGGATACTTGGCGCGAAGTCATGATCCCCCTCCCGGAAATATCGTGATGTGGAGAGGGTGGCGGCGCCTCCTGGATATGTCGGTGGGCTATAATCTCGCTATCAAAGATGTGGGTAATTGAAAG
>NZ_DATBUP010000009.1:0-9768 GCF_036515995.1 Pedomonas sp.
GTCGTCGTCTTCCTCGGCCTTGCGCAGCTCGGCTTCCAGCTGGCGCAGCTCCACGTCGCCGTCGATGGCGAATTCCAGCGCCAGTCGGTCGGTTTCCTCGATTTCCTGCGCCACGTGCGCCACGCGCCAGTTGAAGGGGAACTCCACGTCCCCGCTTTCCTGCAGGAAGTCGCCGCGCAGCAGGCCGAGCAGGCTGGACTTGCCCGCGCCGTTGCCGCCCACAAGGCCCATCTTCTCGCCCGCGTTCAGGTTGAAGGTGCCGTTTTCGAACAGAAGCTTTGCACCGCGGCGCAGCGTGACCTTGTTGAAGCTAAGCATGGGAGAATCCGGAAAATGCCAATCTCTGGCCAGTGAACACGAGAGCAGCTTTCGAGCAGGGTGGCATACCCGTTGCTTGCGAAAGTGCGACCAAACAAGCGCCAGAAGCCCTGATCCGAGGTGACCGGATCTCAAAAGGCTCTGGTGCCGAAGCCGCGCGCAGGGCGTGCTTATAGTCCGGCTTTGCCCGCAGGCACAGGGCTGTTTTTCACCAAGGCGCGCGAAAAGTCAGCGGAGCGAAGGTCAGCGAAACGGTCGGCTGACGAAGCGAGAGCCTCGCAAGCCGAACCGCCACGGCCGGTCAGCGGCCTTGGTGATGCCGATGCGCGTGCCCGTCATGATTTCCGGCACGGCCTCCCGCGCCTTGAACAGAAAAGGCGGCTCATCGAGCGGGCGCTTGTCGTCCTCCCCGGTCAGGCCCAGAGCCTGCGCCAGGCAGCCCGGCCCGGCGCAGAGTCGTCTCGGGTCAGCGGTCCCGCGTCGCTGTGCCATTATCTCAAGACCGTGGGTGGGCTCCAGCGCCCGGATCAGCACGGCGCTGCCGTCGCCCGTTTGCTCGCCGCACACCACGTTGAAGCACCAGTGCAGACCCATGATCCGATAGACGTAGGCGTGTCCCTGCGGGCCGAACATGGCGGCGTTGCGCTTCGTTGGGCCGCGAAAGCTGTGCGAGGCCGGATCATCCGCCGTATAACATTCCGTCTCGGTGATAATGCCGCCCACGCCATCCACCAGCAGTCGCACGCCGATGAGGGCTTGCGCCAGAGTGACGGCATCCTGCGTGAAATAGTCCCGGGTCAGCATAAATACCCCAATGAAACGGCTTTTTGTCGAAACGGTTGTTGACCGCCGCCCCCCATCGCGTGCAAGGGAACACGCAACCTGTCGGCTGCCGGATTGTTGCTGTGGCGGGTTCTGCCACAAATTGTCTGTCCGTTAAGCTGGGTGTTGTACCATGCCGTTTCCTCCCGTTCACGCTGCTATGCAAGCGGCCCTTACTGAAAAGGGCTACGCCGAGCCCACCCCCGTGCAGGAGGCCGTCATCACCGCCGGAGCCGAGGCGCAGGACCTGCTGGTCTCTGCCCAGACCGGTTCAGGCAAGACGGTGGCCTATGGTCTCGCCATGGCCTCGGATCTGCTCGGCGAGCATAACACCATGCCGCCGACCCGCACGCCGCTGGCACTGGTGATCGCGCCGACGCGCGAGCTGGCCCTTCAGGTGCACCGCGAATTCCAATGGCTCTACGGCCCGGCCGGCGCGCGGCTTGCCTCCTGCGTCGGCGGCATGGACATCCGCCGCGAACAGCGGGCGCTGGCGCAGGGCGCGCATATCGTCGTCGGCACCCCCGGCCGTCTGGTCGACCACCTCAACCGGGGTAGCCTTGACGCCTCGGCCCTGCGCGTCGTCGTGCTCGACGAGGCCGACGAAATGCTCGACCTCGGCTTCCGCGACGATCTGGAAGTCATCCTTGACGCCATGCCGGAGGAGCGCCGCACACTGCTGTTCTCGGCAACCCTGCCCAAGGGCATCGTCCAGCTCGCCAAGCAGTACCAGCAGGATGCCCTGCGCATCTCCACGGTTTCCACCGGCGGTCAGCACGCCGACATCGATTACCGCGCCGTGCGCGTCGCCCCGAGCGACCTTGAACACGCCATCGTCAACCTGCTGCGCTACTTCGATGCCCGCGGCGCGATGGTGTTCTGCGCCACCCGCGAGGCGGTGCGCCGCCTGCACGGCAATCTGCTCGAGAAGGGCTTTTCGGCCGTTGCCCTGTCGGGCGAGCTGAGCCAGTCCGAGCGCAACCATGCGCTTCAGGCGCTGCGTGACGGCCGTGCCCGCGTATGCATCGCAACCGACGTTGCCGCCCGTGGCATCGATCTGCCGGATCTGGGCCTCGTCATTCACGCCGAGCTGCCGACGGACAGCGCCACGCTGCTTCACCGTTCGGGCCGTACCGGCCGCGCGGGCAAGAAGGGCATCTGCGCCGTTCTCGTGCCGCACTCGCGCCGTCGCCGCGCCGAGCGTCTGCTGGCCGAGGCCAAGCTCAAGCCGCAGTGGATGAACCCGCCCTCGGCCGATGAAATCCGGGCCAAGGACCTTGAGCGGATGCTCGGCGAGGCCACGCTGGCCGAAGGCCCGGGCGAGGAAGAGCAGGCAGCGGTGGCGGCTCTGCTGGAGAAGTTCACGGCCGAGCAGATTGCCGGTGCCTATGTGCGCCTGCACCGCGAGCGCCTGCCGGAGCCCGAAGAGCTGTTTGCCGATGGCGCGCCCGAGCCGGACGAGCGCGAGCGCGGTCCCCGTCAGGGCTTTGAAGAGTCGTCCTGGTTCCGCATCAACGTCGGCCGCAGCGGCAATGCGGATCCGCGCTGGCTGCTGCCGTTCCTGTGCCGCCACGGCCATGTGACCCGCCGCGACATCGGCGCGATTCGCATCTTTGACCGTGATACCCGCTTCGAGGTGGCCGCCTCTGCGGCTGCTCGCTTCATGGCGGCGGTGCGCAAGGCCGCGGCGGAAGATCCGGATGTCATCATCGAGCCGGCCGAACCTGCCAACGAGGCACCCCGTTCGCGCCCGCGCCTGTCGCCCCGCTTCGGGGATGACGGCGGCAAGCCGCGTGGCGGCCCCAAGGGGTTCAAGCCGCGCGGTGGTCCGCGCCCGCAGGGGGATCGTCCCTATCAGGGTGATCGTCCCTACCAAGGCGACCGTCCGCGTGGCGGCGAAGGCCATGGCCGTCCGGCCCGGTCGGGCGCCAAGGGCGGCCGCGGCCGTCCCTGAGCCAATCCCTGATCGCGCTTTGCGCGGTCCAGCCCCGAATTAGGGCCCGCCGGCGTTTCCTGAGCCGTCCCCTCTGGCTTGGCGGAACTTTCGGCCTATCCTTACGCACGCGGCAGGTCAGGGCGTTGCCAGTCTTGAGCCTGACGCGGCGGGGGATTTCCCCGTCGTGTGCGGGCCATGCCTGAGTGACGTAGAACTAGGCACTGCCCTTCGGGTCGGGTAATCAGGGCATTGATGTCAGAGGGTGAGCAGATAGCACGGGAAGCCAAGGCTGCGCCGTTGGCGTCCCGTCTCATGGTCGGTGGGGCTTGGATGGTGGCAACCCGTTGGGTGCTGCGCCTTCTCGGCCTCGTCAATGTTGTCATTCTGGCCCGCCTCCTGTCGCCGGGAGACTTCGGCATCGTGGCCATGGCCATGGCGTTCGTGGCCATTGCCGACTCCATCATGAACATGGGCGCCGAGAGCGCCGTCATTCAAATGGGCGAGAAGGGGCGGCAGTACTACAATGCCGCCTGGACGCTGCGCATCGTCCAGAATCTGGGACTGGCAGTCGTCATATCCGGCCTCGCCTTCCTCGCGCCCGCCTACTATGGGGACGCCAGGGTGGAGGCCATTCTCCATGTGGTGGCCATCACCGTGCTCGTGCGGGCGTTCGAGAACATCGGCGTCACGGCCATCCAGCAGGAGCTGCGCTTCTCCTCCACATTCTGGCAGCAGGTGGTCTCGCAGGTCGTCGCCATCGTGGTGACGCTCACCATCGCGCTCGTCTATCGCAGCTACTGGGCGCTGGTGCTGGGGTCTCTGGCCCGCACCGCCATGACCGTGCTGCTCAGCTTCACGCTGTTTCCCTACCGGCCCCGGCTGGACTTCTCCGGATGGGGGCGGATCTGGTCCTTCTCCCAGTGGTATCTCGTCAACAATCTGGGCAAGACCCTGCTCATGCGCGGCATGTCCCTGACCCTTGGCCGGGTGGCCGGGCCGGGCGTGCTGGGCATCTACACCATGGCAGCGGAACTGGCCGGAACGGCCGCGTTCGAGATCGCCATGCCGATCAGCCGCGTGCTCTACACCGGCATGGTGCGCTTGCGTGACGATCTGGAGCGCTACCGCCGCGCCTTCCTGCGCGCGCTCCATGGGGTTACGCTGATCACCGCGCCGATCTGCTTCGGGCTGGCCGCCGTCAGCCACGAGCTGGTGCTGGTGGCGCTGGGCGACAACTGGATCGAGGCCATCGACATCATGAAACTGATGGCCTTGTCCGGGGCCCTGCGGATCATCTCGCTCATCGTCACCGATCAGCTGGTGGTACTGGGTCAGTTGCGCAAGAACGCGGTCATCAGCTGGATCCAGGCCATCATCATTCTGTCCTCGGCCATACCGGTCTATCTTCACTTCGGCCTCATGGGCGTGGCGACGGTGACGGTCACGCTCTCGGCCATCACCCTCGTGTACCTGATGGCGATGATGGCCCGCGCCAGCGGCGTTTCCATGCTTGCGCAGGCCGGCAGCTTCTGCGGACCGATGCTGGCGGGCACGCTCATGGCAGGTGCGGTTCTGGCGCTGCCGCTGATCTTCACCGTGCCGGACATCCTGATGCTGGCCATCAAGATTGCCGTGGGTGCGATTGTCTATGCCGCGCTGGTCGCGCTGTTCTGGCTGGTGGCCGGAAAGCCGGACGGCCTTGAGCGCACCGCGCTTGAGAAGGTCGCCGCAGTCCTGCAGCGTGTCTCCGGCAGACTGCGTCGGACCTGAGTAAGCCGGCCGCTCCGGCAGGCCGCAGCTGTAACGGGTTGAACCGAAACCATGCGGGTGGCCGCCGGCGCAGGCGGGCCCACCTAAGGAAGAAGGCGAGAATCATTATAGTAAAGGAAGTGGGGGATGGAGCACCTGTCACCGGCCCAGCAGCACCCTGCGCCTGACCAGACGCTTAATCTGGCGGTTGTCGGGAACTGCATGCTGAATGCGCTCATCGACAGAAAAGCCAAGATCGTCTGGTCCTGCTTCCCTCATTTCGATTCCGATCCTATCTTCTGCAGCCTGCTTCAGCCCAAGGGCAAGCACCGGGAAGCCGGTTACTTCTCGGTCGAACTCCTCAACATGGCGGGCAGCAGCCAGGAATATGTGCGCAACACCGCCATTGCCGTCACGACCCTCTATGACCACAACGGTGGCTGTATTCGGGTGGTGGATTTCGCGCCCCGCTTCAAGGCCTATGGCCGCGCCCTTCATCCGCCGTATCTTTTGCGGCGGATAGAGCCTGTCTCCGGCAGCCCGAGGATCAGCATTCGCATACGGCCCCTGGCCAATTACGGCGCGCAGGCGATGACGCGCGTTCTGGGCAGCAATCACATCAGCTTCCACAGCGGCGGCGAGCTGGCGTTCCGGATCACCAGCGACATTCCCGTATCCTACCTCTCGGCCGAGGCCGCCTTCGTGCTCGACCGCCCGGTGCACCTCATCCTTGGTCCGGATGAGGCGCTCGAGGCGGACATCGCCGACATGTCACGCGAGTATTATACGCGCACCGAGTCCTACTGGCATGAATGGGCGCGCTACTTGCACGTGCCGTTTGAATGGCAGGAGGCTGTCATCCGCGCCGGCATCACGCTCAAGCTCTGCGCTTTCGAGGAAACCGGGGCAGTGGTCGCTGCACTGACCACGTCGATTTCCGAAGCGCCCCATTCCGGGCGCAACTGGGACTATCGCTACTGCTGGCTGCGGGATGCCTATTTCGTCGTCCACGCCCTGAACCGGCTGGGCGTCACCAAGACGATGGAAGAGTTCATTCGCTACATGGTCAATGTGGCGGCAATGGAGGAGGGCGGGAACATCAAGCCCGTCTATGCCGTCCTGCCTGGCACGCCCCTAACCGAGCGAATCGCCCCGGCGCTGGAGGGGTACCGGGCCATGGGCCCGGTGCGCATCGGCAACCAGGCGGGCGAGCAGGTGCAAAACGATGTTTACGGCAGCGTCGTGCTGGCGGCCGCGCAGATGTTCTTCGACAAGCGCCTTCCGCGAATAGGCGACATGGCATTGTTCCGCCGCCTGGAGCTGCTGGGCGAGCGAGCCGCGCAGGTGGCGCTCGAGCCTGATGCCAGCCTCTGGGAGTATCGGGGGCAATCCCGCGTCCATACCTATTCCAGCGTCATGTGCTGGGCGGCCTGTGATCGGCTGGCTGCAATCGCCGCCATCCTTGCTCTGCCGGACCGAGAAGCCTATTGGCGTGAGGAGGCCGTTCGCATCCGTTCGGTCATTCTGGAGCGGGCCTGGAATCCCACCATGAACTGTTTCGTCGGGACGTTCGACGGCAACGATGTGGACGCCAGCTTGCTCCTTCTGCACGAGGTCGGCTTCGTCGCGGCATCGGACCCGCGTTTCATCGGTACGGTTGCCGCCATTGAGCAGAGATTGCGCCGGGGCAACCATATGTTCCGCTACGCGGTGCCGGATGACTTCGGCATGCCGGAGACGGCCTTTACCGTCTGCACCTTCTGGTACATCGACGCGCTTGCGGCCATCGGACGGCGGGACGAGGCCCGGGCCCTGTTCGAGAACCTGCTGGCCTGCCGTAACCACGTGGGGCTATTGTCGGAGGATATCGATCCGCGGACCAGCGAACTCTGGGGCAATTATCCGCAAACCTACTCCATGGTCGGGCTTATTCTTGCCGCCATGCGCCTCAGCAAGAGCTGGCGCGAAGCCTTCGAGCACCGATGGTGAAAAGAAAAACAGCCGGGGAGGGGCCCGGCTGCTTCTCCACATCAGGGACGGTCAACCGCGTCAGCGGCCGGCCTTGACGCCCTGACTGCGCAGTTGCAGGAAAATCAGCGTCACTTCGCGCAGGTGTTCGGCCAGCCACATGGCCATGCCCCGCTCTTCGGTGAGGGATTTCCCCAGAAGCGGCAGCGCCTGGGTGTATCCCGCTTCCTGACCCAGCGTGATCAACGCTTCATAGGAGGCGATCTCGAAATTCTCGTGCGCATAGCTGGTGAGGGAATTCTTCAGGATTTCATCCTCGGCCATGGCGTTGGCCATGGCGCCCATAACGCCCATGGCCGACATCGCCATATCCTTGAATACGGAGCGGTCAGAGCCGGTCATTTCCAGAATCTGCTCCAGACGTTCCTTCTGCATCAGGGTCTCGTCCAGATGCTGTGCAACCCGCTCCCGCACCTGTGGATAGTTCTCGATGCGGGAGAGCATCAACTCCAGCATTTCCTGGGACTGACGCTCCATGGCATGGGCGTCCTTCAGTCCGGCAACGAAGAGGGACTCTGCAATTTCGGCTGAGGCTTGGTGCATGTCGGGTCTCCAGTAAATCGGCTTGAGCGGTCCATGGGCGCGCGGCGTGCTCTTGCCCATGTCAGCGGCCATCAACTCCGCGCGCCGCGCTGCCAGAGCACCGCCAATGGCGTAAAGATCGGCCCCCTGCTCCCGCATTTCGGGGAACATCCGGCCTTCCTCCTCGACGACGTGTAGTTGCACCTCGCCGGCTAGGCGGTGGATCAGATCATCCATTTCGGCACTGCCGGGGTCGGCCAGCTCAATGGCTGCCACCAGGTCCTTGATCCGCCCATGCTCCTCAAAGGCGCGGTCGACCAGCGTCTCATCGCCGGTTGAAGCGCGCGCAAAGGGATAGAGAATGATTTCCTCCGCACTCGCATGGGCTTTGAGTGCGGCGCAGATCTGCTTGGCCACATTGGATTTCATCGCCGGATCAGGCAGCCGATCATAGGCTTCGAACCAATCGTTTACCTGGCGGTGGTCCTGCATGAGCAGTTCGGTCACGTCCGGCAGCACCTTGTCGCTGACGGCCATGCGCTCCATCACTGTCATGATAAGACCGCCGGCGTCCTGACGGGCCTTGGAGTCCGTGGTCGCTTTCATGATTGCCTCCCATATGTACAACGGGCGCTGCGGACGGGCACGACCCTGTGTGGCCGTGCCCGGCCCGAGCAACCTCAGGCGGCTTCGGCGGATTTGACGATTTCCGCGTAGGTGGTGCTGGCGCCATTGCGCTCGCGCTGAAGACCCGGCACCGGGTGCTCGCCCAGAATCTCGTGGCGATAATCCGTGCCGTTGACTTCAATGGCCTGCTGGATGACGGCCTCGCTCGGCACCATGCCGTTGTTCACCGTGCGCTGATAGTCGAAGTAACGGTGGTCGGCCGGCAGGCTGCTCACCGGCACAAACATGGACTCCTGTGCCGTCAGGTCGATCTGCGCCTGCAGGACCGAGCGCACGTAAGCCTTGTTCTCGCGGAAGGACAGCGGCGCCACGAACGGACCGGGGATCACCTCTTGCGGTTCGCGGCGCTCCACCCGCTTCATCAGCTCACCGGCAATGCGCAGGTGCTCGATTTCCATGTTCAGATGCAGCTCATAGATTGCCCGAATGCGCGGGTCCGGTTCCTCCTGCATCAGGGACCAGTAAATCCAGCACTCGTTATATTCGTGCAGCAAAAGGTTGTGCATCCATGTCGCACTGGGATCGAGGATAGACTCGTAGTGGCTGACGTGCTGCTCTTCGATCTCCGCGATCTCAGCGTACAGACCGCGGGCAATCGGCTCGATTGGCCGGTTGCCGATCGTCATGTAGTAATTCATGGTCTGCTGTTCGGCAGACATGACCGTCAGCGCGTTCAGGATCGACTGCGGATCAGCAGCCAGACCCGGCATCGGACGTCGGATCTCGTCACGCGGATCGCGATGCTCGAAGATGGTCGGGCGGCCCGGCATGATCTCGGTCAGATCGTCCACCAGTGCTTGCGCCTGCTTGCCTTCCAGCATTTCAAGCAGGTTGGCGTACCGGTACAGGTGATCGAAATCTTCAAGCAGGCCGAATTCGTAAACCTGGCGCAGGTAGGGATCCGGTTCGTTCTGTGCGACCCAGGCCGTCAGGTCTACCGCGACCTGCTCGTAACCGATCGTCACCTCCAGGGTCGACTCCTCGCCCGGGATCAGCCAGTTGACGGCCTTTTGCTGCTGGGCCTCGATGCGCCGGGTCATGGCGAGCATCCGTTTGACGTCCGGATCAAGCGTATTGCGCGCCATCGTATGGGAAAACATGACCGCCTCGACCTCGATGCCGTTGGCCAGAATCGCCCGGCAGCGGGTGTAGGGATGCACATCTTCCTTCCGGTAAGGCGGAACGTTGAGCTCAGACCAGTTTCGCAGCTGCTTCTCCAGCGGGATGCCTTTTTCCTGCAGAGGATTGAATGTCATGATGACCACTCCGGCGCGTTTGGTTTGGAAAACAGGGGGATGTTTCTCCAACACGCTGCCGCTGGCGGGGTTCCGTCGGGCTGATGCCAGTTTATCGCTACGCCTCCGGGCCGCTTGCCCTGCCCCGCCTCGCTCGGCAAGCAACGCTCGCGCCAAGACTAGCTTCGCATCCAGACCCCGGGGAAGCCATGTACCGTGGCGCGGCCGAAAGCTGTGAGTCTCCGCTCCGGGCTAATTCTTGTGATGACAAATCCAGTGTCTACGCTACGGCCGGCGTTCCAGGGTACACGATCCATCCTGATAAGTGTTTGAAATATTTAGACTTGAAAGTCGGTTTCGCAAAAAGTTCAAAAAGTTTGCCTGTTGTCGTTGACTCTTGGTTTGGTTGGGGCCATAAGCCGCCTCCCGACGCGGTGACGCCCTCACCGGGACGGACGGAGCGGCTCTCGG